>JBIOHJ010000153.1:0-6854 GCA_044448905.1 Bacteroidia bacterium
GTTTATTATAAATTTGAAAAGAGAAAAAAATCTGGCGAAGACAGGTGCGGTTAACCACCGCCCTGTTTTCAAAAGAAATATTTATTAATTATTTCTGCTTCTTTTCTAAGGGCTACTTTATTTCATAGGAGGACGAAAGGGAGTGGAGTATCGCGGTTAAAAGAGATTTTCAATGGCAATAATATATTCGTTTTCTAATCCGGGTTGTCTTTTACCGTTTTTATAAACCATCGTTTTTACCTGAACCTTTTCTTTTTCTACGGTCAGGATCTCGAGCTCTAAGCGCAAAGTTCTCCAAAAGAAGAATGAACTCTTTTTAGCCCTTAAAAAATAAAACTTTTCGTTACTCTCTTTTACTTTAAATCCTTTAGTGGAGCAAAATATAAGCAGCTTTTTGTAAACCTCATTTACTTCATTATATAATAAGCAGGTGTCTCTGTACATATATGCATCAAAAATAAAGATTAACAGGTAAGCATTCAGGTAATTTCCGGCTCAAAACTTGTCCCGATTTTTCATCGGGAGCCCTTCTTTTTTTTATTTCTTTTAATCTAAATGTTATGCGCATACCCAACTCTCGATTAATGTCAGTCATTTGATAATATTGCTGTGATACAAAAACTTTTGCGAGATGACAATATTGTTAGAATCAAAGTTATCAATTCTTAAAAAACCAAATTCAGCATTCATATAATAAATGCTTTTATGTCGTTCTTCAGAAAGGTCAAGAGGAACAATTGTTTCAGCAACGTTATGATAGTATTGATTAAAAATATAAAGTGAATCGTAATGTGTACATGTGAAATCAGAACCACCACCTGATACATGGTTGAAAGAATAATAAATAGTTGAACCCTCTCTTGTCAATGAATTAATTTTAAGTTCATGATAAATTGATTTCATGGATGGATAAGAGGTAGCTGAAAATTGATGGTATTGAAATGAAAGATTGCACGGGTCGTCAGTCCACCCTTGCTCATGGCTTGTAATGTATAAACTGTCAACCACGGTACTTGTAGAGTCAACGAAAACCCAATAAGTTCCTGTCTTGAATCTGTAATTTAATAAGTTCGTGTCCATAGCAATGTTACCTCCGCTTGTGCCATAACAAGGATTCTGCTTTTGGTATTCATCCTTATGGCATGATGCCCCAATCAAGGTCGCAAAAAACAAAATACCATAAGCGGTTTGTTTCATCGTAATAGTTTCAAGTTAGCAGTACCGCCAATGGGTTGCGCATAACGAAGAAGGGATTAAAGAAGTAAAAAAAAGAAGGGTTTAGAAGCACTACTGTTCGCTTACCTACACTGTTTATTAGTCTCGCCTAAGGCGAGATGTTTACCTCTCAAAACTTGTCCCGATTTTTCATCGGGAGCCCTTCTTTTTTTTATTTCTTTTAATCTATCTGTTATCGGCATGTGCTGTGTCTGTTCGTAGCTGTGTCGTTGCATACTTGTAGAGAAGTAAAGTTATTGCTGTTAAGATAAGAAGAAAATAAAGTTGTCCTTGAAATGGTGATAATATTTGTTCCTTCATCAGCTTCTCAAACCAAATCATAAGATAATGAAGCCCAGGAAAAATAGTAAAGTAAATTCCTACTAACAGCAAAGCAAGATATTTTTGATGTCGGTTTAAAATACCGATAAACATTCCAATGAAGAACGAAATTAATATCAGGAATGGAAACCCAAACATCTTTGAAATAGTGATTCCTTTTTTGAGAATATTCCTTTCTTCTGTCAATTCACCAAGTTGAAACAAATTACACGTAGTGTGAAAAGTACTGAACAGTTTTAGGTTTGAACGTTGCAATGGTTCATCAGGATTTTTCATTGTTATGTCGTAAAGCAAACCCACTTGATGAAGTGTTGCCTTAGGAATTACGAAAGCAACCCAAAGAAAACCTACGAAGCAAAATGCCATAACAGGCAAGATTGCTTTTTTTATTGTTCTCTTAATGTCTGTTTCTTCCACTCCAAATTTTTGTCTGTAATAAACCACTGACATTACCAAAACACTAATTGGTAAGATGAGAGAGCTTAGTGTAACCATTGAAAAGCTACATATTTTTACCAGTGTCCATGTGTCAAGATGCTTTTCAAATAAGTCCTCTTTGTATCTGTAAATAAATTGAGCCGTCAAAAGAGCAAGCAAAAAAATAAATGTCAGGATAAACGCAAATAGCCCTGACTTGAATGGAGATTTATTTTTTGGCTCTTTCATTTCAAGATAGCAGTAACGGTCATTCGAAGCGGTTAGCATTGCCGATAACATTTAAATATCCACAACTCCCAAAATCAGTAGTTGTTTATTTTCAGTCAAATGTAAAAATATTTAACAACTTCGATGGAAATATTCCACAACAGTCGGAATTGATAAAAATCTTACACTTTTAGAAACTTTTATTAGAAATGAATGTTTTAAGCAAAACACATGAGCATTTGACGAAAACACATTTGCGTTTTATGCATTTACATTTATATAACAGCCGGAATGATTTGCACTTTGCGCAAACGCAACGGTATTTGAGAAACAGATTGCTTCGTTGCACTCGCAATGACGTTTAGGATTCATACCTTTGAGCCCATGTTAAAAAAAGGGCTCTTAACTTTACTGATTTCCACCTGTATTGTGCTTGTTTTTGATTCGTGCAGCAAGTATAACAAGCTGCTTAAGAGCACCGATTACGAAGCCTAGTACAATGCCGCCATTAATTTTTATAACAATAAAAAATATTACCAGGCGCTGCAATTACTCGAAGAACTAATTTCGGTTTTCAAAGGAACTTCAAGAGCCGAGCCGGCTTATTATTATTACGCGAAAAGCTATTTTGAAACGGCTGATTACCTTACGGCAGCGTATCACCTGCAGAATTTCGCCAAAACATTTCCCGCCAGCGAGCATGCCGAAGAATGCCAGTACCTGAACGCCTATTGTTATTTCCTCGATTCGCCTGCTTTTACGTTAGACCAAACGAGCACGCTCGATGCCATTAAGCAGTTCCAGCTTTTTATAAATAGGTATCCGAAAAGCGCGCGCGTTGAGGAATGCAACCGGCAAATTGACCTGCTGCGCCTTAAATTAGAAAGCAAAGCTTTTATGAATGCCAGGCTGTATTACAAAACGAGCGAATTCAGGAGCGCAACCGTTGCTTTCGGAAATGTGATTAAGGAATTCCCGAACACTCAATTTAAGGAGGAATGCTTATACCTGCAGGTGAAATCGGCTTACAAATATGCCGAAGAAAGCATCGAATCGAAAAAGAAAGAACGCTATAAAGAAACCATTGAGCATTATTATAAATTGCTTGATAATTACCCCGAAAGCCAATTCCTGCGCGAAGCAGAATCTATCTTTAAGGATTCGCAAAAAGTGCTCGATAAGATTGATAAGGATAAATCAGTAACTTTGCAGGCGAATTAATGTTATCAACGAATAACGAATTAAATCCGAATTAACGAATAAAAAGCAATAACATTGAACATTAAACATTTAACATTAAACAATAAAACATGTCTTATAAAAATTCAGCACAAACAACAATTACCCGCGACCTTATTAAATTTGAAGAAAAAACAGGCAATGTTTACGAAACTCTTGTAGTAATTGCCAAAAGAGCAAACCATATAGCATCCGAAATGAGGGAAGAGCTGACCGGCAAGCTTTCGGAATTCGCGTCTTCGAGCGACAGCCTCGAAGAAGTTTTTGAGAACCGCGAACAAATAGAAATTTCGAAGTTTTACGAGAAATTACCCAAGCCCACCTTAATTGCCATCCAGGAATATACTGACGGGAAAATTTATTTCCGCAATCCTGCAAGGGACGTAGTAAACCCTGTGAAGGACGCAAAATAATTTCGTTTTCAAATGAAGCTCAGCGGGAAAAAAATTCTTCTCGGAGTAACGGGCAGCATTGCTGCCTATAAAACCGCTGAACTAACCCGGCTGCTGGTTAAAGAAGGAGCTGTGGTAAAAGTAATCATGACTTCCTCTGCTCATGATTTTATTACACCGCTTACCTTATCCACGCTTTCTAAAAACCCTGTTTATTCCGAATTTAAAAGTACGGATGGAAGCACCTGGAATAATCATGTTGAAATGGGCTTATGGGCTGATATTTTTTTGATAGTTCCCGCATCAGCCAATACCATCGCAAAGCTTGCTGGCGGAATTTGCGATAATCTTTTATCGGCTGTTTACCTTTCGGCAAAGTGTCCTGTGTATATTGTTCCGGCAATGGACCTGGATATGTTCGGCCATGCATCCACTCAAAATAACCTTGACAGGCTGATGGGTTATGGAAACAAAATTATTGGTCCCGCTACCGGTGAGCTTGCCAGCGGCCTGACAGGCGAAGGAAGAATGGTTGAGCCTGCCGAAATTCTTGCCTATATAATAAAGGAGTGCATGACTGCCGATTCGCTTAAAGGAAAAAAAATTTTAGTAACTGCAGGGCCTACCCACGAAGCTATTGACCCGGTCCGGTATATTGGTAATCATTCATCGGGTAAAATGGGTTTTGCGATTGCCGAAGAGCTTGCCGGAAGGGGAGGGGATGTTACTTTAATTTCGGGGCCCGGAAATTTAAAACCGCATCATAACAATATAAAACATGTAAAAATCGTTTCGGCTGATGATATGTATAAAGCGTGTGTGAAGGAATTTGATAAGAATGATATTACGGTGATGTCGGCAGCTGTGGCTGATTTTACACCTGTGGTAAAAGCAACAAGCAAAATCAAAAAGGATAAAGCCGCGCCCGTAATCGAATTAAAACCTACAGCAGATATTTTGGGTGAAATGGGAAAACGTAAAAAGAAAAACCAGCTTTTGGTTGGCTTTGCCCTCGAAACAAATAATGAGCTGGAAAATGCACAGAAGAAATTGAAAAATAAAAATCTCGATTTTATTGTCCTCAATTCTATGAGCGATAAAGGAGCGGGATTTAATTCTGATACCAATAAAATTACTATTATTGAAAGCAATAACCGGGTAACAGAATTCGGATTAAAATCAAAGGCTGAAGTTGCCGCTGATTTAGCGAATAAGATTATTGAATTGACATCATGAAAAAAAACCTGATTACATTCTTCATTTTACATTTTGCATTTACCATTTCCAATGCACAGGAGCTGAACTGCCAGGTTAATGTGCTTACACCACAAATACAATCGAGCGATAAACGGATTTACACAACGCTTCAGCAAGCTATTACTGAGGGCTTGAATAACGCTAAATGGACTGAAGATAAGTACCAGAACCAGGAACGGATTGAATTCAGCATACAAATTACAATTAATGAACGGGTATCGACTGACGAATTCAAAGGAACCATCCAGGTAACATCCAATCGTCCCATTTATAAAACAACATACAGTTCACCGGTGTTTAATTATAAGGACGATGATTTCAATTTTCGTTATATTGAATATCAGCCATTGGAATTTAATGAATCGGGTTCCAATCCAAATCTTTCGAACGTCCTGGCATTTTATGTTTATATCGTTTTAGGAATTGATTACGATACGTTTTCGCCTTTAGGCGGAGGTATTTATTTTCAAAAAGCACAAAGCATTGTCGCGAATGCACAAAATACACCCGAGAAAGGATGGCGCGCATTTGAAGGAACACGCAACCGTTACTGGCTGGCAGAAAATTATAACAACCCGATATTTCGACCGATCCGCGAACTGTATTATAATTATCATCGCAAAGGGCTTGATATTATGAATGAGAAAAAAGAGGATGCGGTAAATACAATTGCAGAAAGCATTAAAAGCCTGGAAAAAGTTCACCGCGATAAGCCGCTTTCATTTTTAATGCAAACACTTTTTGATGCTAAAGCCGATGAAGTGGTAAACATTTTTTCGCAATCTTTTCCTGATGTAAAATCGCGAATGATGAATACCCTGAATGAAATTAATCCTGCTAATACTACAAAGTATTTGGAGATAATGAAGAACTAAAGATTAGTTTGCGGTTTACAGTTACCGGTTTTCAACAGTAAACCGAAAACAGTAAACTTTTTCTACTTTTGTTCATGCTCAATCGCCTTTCTGTACAGAATTATGTTTTGATTGATACGCTGGACGTAAGTTTCAGCAAGGGATTAACCATTATTACCGGTGAAACCGGGGCAGGAAAATCAATTTTATTAGGTGCCATGGGTTTGATATTGGGCAATCGTGCCGATACTTCAGTATTGCTCAACAAAGAAAAAAAATGCATTATCGAAGGCGAGTTTAATATAGCCGAATATAAGCTCAAAGATTTTTTTTACGCACATGAGCTGGATTACGAAAGCGCAACTACAATAAGAAGGGAAATAAGCACCGAAGGAAAATCGAGAGCGTTTATTAATGATACTCCGGTCAATTTAAATATTTTAAAAGAGCTTGGCTATAAATTAGTTGATATTCATTCGCAGCATGAAAATTTAACGCTTAACAATTCCATTTTTCAGCTATCGGTTACCGATGCGTTTGCCGGTCATGATAAAGAAATAAATAATTACAAATCCGGGTACCATGATTTTATAAGAATAAATTCACTCCTGGATGAATTGAAAGAGCAGGAGAAAAAAGCCAAAGCAGATTCTGATTATTTTCAATTCCAGTTTGACGAACTTGAATCCGCTCAATTAAAACCCGGTGAGCAAACCGAACTTGAGCAGGAATTACAAACATTGAACAATGCAGAAGAAATAAAATCCGGCTTGAATAGTGCTCAGCGTTTGGTAAGCGGGGGCGAAGAAACTGTTTTGCAGAATTTAAGCTTGGTAAATAATATACTGCATTCTCTTTCGAAATTTAATTCAAAAATTTCTGAACTTTCTTTGCGTATTCAAAGCAGCTA
>JBIOHJ010000154.1:0-6692 GCA_044448905.1 Bacteroidia bacterium
CTCCGGCAGAAAAAACCGAAAGCCCGGTTGCTGAAATAAAAAACGAAAGAAAAGCAAGCGAACCCAACCTAAGCCAGCTGCAAGCCGAAGATTTAAAATTTTTTCCTAATCCATCGGATGGAAACTTTTCACTCGAATTTAAATTGAACACTACGGGAGCCACCACCGTTAGTTTGATGGATGCTTCCGGAAAAGAAATATTCAATGAAACCATTGAAAATTTTACGGGTTTGTACAACCGGCAGTTCGATATTACAGCCAAAGCAAAAGGAACATACCTGCTCAGAATACAACAAGGCGATAAATGGTTGCATAAAAAATTAGTGGTAAAGTAATCTATACGCTCTTTCTCTCGAAGAACGTCATTGCGAGCGAAGCGAAGCAATCTGCCATCTGACTTACAAGATGCAGATTCCTTCGGTCGTTCCTCCCTCGCAATGACGTTTTTTTTATTTTTATTATTCCAAATTTGCAGCCTGTAAAACTTAAACTGAATTCGCCAACTTTAAACTTTAAACTTTCCGTATGAGCTCATGGAATAAATGGTTATTTGGCGGATTAGGCTGGGCTTTTGGCGGCCCCATTGGAGGCATTATTGGTTTTGCTCTTGGGTCAATGACCGAAGAGGGTGTAAACCTTAAAGGGACTGCGCATACAACACGTCCCGGTGATTTCGGCAGCGCACTTTTAATTTTGTGCGCGGCTTTGATGAAAGCCGATAACAAGCTGCTCAAACCGGAGCTCGATTTTGTTAAAGACTTTTTTGTCCGCCAGTTTGGTGTGGCGTACACGCGCGAACGCATGTTGCTGTTTCGCGAAATCCTGAAACAGCAATATTCGGTAACGGATGTTTGCAACCAGATAAAACATAATCTCGATTACGCATCACGCCTTCAGCTTCTTCATTTGCTTTTTGGTTTGGCACGGGCCGATGGCGAAATTCACAGCGCGGAAATTTCTTTTATCGAACAGGTTTCGGATTTGCTTGGCATCAAGCCTCCCGATTTTATTTCGATAAAAGCTATGTTTGTGAAAGATAAAAAGGCAGCATATAAAATTCTGGAAATAGAATCTTCCGCTACTGATGATGAACTGAAAAAAGCTTACCGCAGGATGGCTGTAAAATATCACCCCGATAAGGTTCATCACCTCGGTCCCGATTTCAGGAAAGATGCTGAAGACAAGTTTAAGAAGATTAATGAAGCTTATGAAACGATTAAGAAGGAAAGAGGAATCAATTAGTATTGAAGTTTTAAAATTGAATATTGAATATTAATAAAACCACAGCGACAATCTTCAATCTTCAATCTTCAATTTTCAATCAATAGTATGAATCTGTTAGATGTCATCATCTCTCTCCCTCTCCTCTGGGGCGCTTACCGCGGATTTAAACGCGGGTTGATTTTTGAAGTGTTTATGATTATTGGTTTGGTGCTGGGGTTATACATTGCGTTTAAATTTTCAAACCTCATAAACGGGCTGGTAAGCAAAACCATTTCGGCAAACAGCGCTGTCATACCCTACCTTTCATTCATTATTGTTTTTGCAGCCATTCTTCTCATCGTAATACTTCTTGCAAAATTTTTAGAAGGAGTATTAAGCACAGGTTCGCTGAATGTGTTAAACAAAGTGGCGGGCGCGGTTCTCGGGCTCATAAAATTTGCTTTAATAGTTAGTGTGCTGCTCTGGTCGTTTAAAGCCCTCGAGCCGCATTGGAATTTTATTAACCCCGCCACAAAAAAAGAATCGCTCCTTTACGAGCCCGTTTTAAAAACCGCTTCTTTTCTCACCCCGGCTTTGCAGGATATAAAAGAGGAGTTTAAAGAAAAGGTTGGGAAATAAAAGCATTATTTTTCCCCTCTGTGTGTTTGCATGTGTGCAAGCGAGAGGGGTTAGAGCCTGTCCCGATATTTATCGGGAGGTGTGTCTTCTTTACTACAACTTCACCACTTTCTTATTCACACTTCTGTTTTCCTCCCGGTAATTAATAAAATAAAACCCCGGTGTTAAATGCGCGGTATTTATTTTTGTTTCTTCATTAAAAGTTTTTGTGCGCAAAATTTCTTTTCCCGTTACATCAAAAATTATCAGCTCTCCTTTTTGGGTGGTGCTTTTTACGGTGAGCGATGTGATATAGGGGTTAGGAAAAACTAAAATATTATTATCTGTTAAATTCATATTTTCTGAATATCCGGTATTCAAATAATTTACGCTTAAAAGAAAAAAAGAAGCATATGAACTGTCAGAAGTCAAAACGTAGTTGCTGGGTCCGAAATCAAAATCTATACTTCCTCCCCAAAAATCACCACAAAACAAATAATTCCCGTAAGCACCATTTATGGCATTAACCAAACCAGCTCCGCAGCTAGAATTTCCAATTCTATTCGCTGAAATAAAATTTCCTGAACTGTCAAGAACAACAAAATAAAAATCGCTGCCGGCTGGGGTTAAATAATAATCGCTAGGACCCGGATCAAAATCTGTTGAGTCGCCTCTGAAGCCTCCGCCTACTATAATATTTTGTAAAGAATCAATTATCAAGGTACGAATAAAACTATATGTAATAGACGGGGGTCCCGAAACTTTCTTTTTAAACTGTTTAGCCCAAATAAAATTTCCTGCTGTATCTAATTTCAAAATATACGAATCCGATTGATTCCATAGTGCCGCTGAATCAACTTGCAAATTAAATATTCCTGGTCCTGGATCAAAATCAACAGTATCATTAAATCCCCCCACCAATAATAAATATTTACCACCATCTATTTTCATTTCAGTATTCCAATCATGTTCTTTTCCGCCAAAACTTTTTGCCCATATAAAAGAGCCGATCGAGTCATATTTAGAAACAAAAACATCATTATCTGACCATTGAATTGTATTCGGATTGACAGACAAATTATATATTCCGGTATCAGGATCAAAATCTATTGTCCCTAAAAAACTTCCCGATGTATAAATATTATTTTCATTGTCCAAATAAATATTAAAAGGAGTAATTGGATCACTTCCCGATACAGCCTTAGCCCAAATAAAGCTGCCGGTTGAATCAAGTTCCAACAAAAGTTGGCTATAAGTAATCGATGACAAATTATATACTAGGGGTCCGGGATCAAAATCAAATGTTCCTCTGAAATAAGCGGTACAATAAATATTTCCAAAATCGTCAATTTCTATAAGAGGAGAAGTTCCGCCATTACCTTGCGTATTTTGGTCAAATGATTTAACCCAAATAAAATTAAAGATTGAATCTAATTTTAGAATGAATGCTCCTCCGAATTCTGCATCAAGAATTTGAGTACCGGCTCCAGGGTCAAAATCAACGGAATCATAATACATACCGCCTATTAATATATCATTTGATTGAGTAATTTTAATCGAAGTTCCAAATCCGACCGAAACACCGTTTAAAGTAAAAGCATTAATAAAGTTTCCAATTGGTGAATACTTTGCAACGAGAACATTCCTGTTTCCATTTCCTGACAAATTAAAAGTATCAGGTCCGGGGTCTAAATCCATTGTATCATTTATATACCCGATTATTATAAGATTACCACTATTGTCCAATAACATATCACTTCCTAACCCATCAGTTTTCAACTTAAATGCCCAGTCAAAAGTTTGTGCATTTGCAAACTCAACAATTACTAAAAAAGAAATAAGTTGTAATACTTTTTTCATCATTCAAGATTAGACAAAACAATCATGCAAACAAAGTTATTTATGCTAATGGGTATTATATAGTGGCAGGCATTAACATTTCAGTACTGGTTAGTTCATAAAAAACAAAAAACCCCGCCATTCGGCAGGGTTCATTTTTTTATTCCCCTCTGTGTTTTGCCCTGTGTGCAAGCGAGAGGGGTTAGGGGTGTGTCTTCGTTACTCAAACTTCACCACCACCCTCGCATCAACTCCCGTATTCACATCCTTCGTAAACCTCACCGGCACACCATTATTATCTACTTCTCCTTCATACGCACCGGCATCAACACTTGCAAAAAGGGCTACACCCTCAGCGTTAGTCCTTGACATAATTGGAGCTGAGCCAATCTTTTTAATAGTCACCGTCTTATCAGGTATCAGGATATCCAGTGCATTCTTAATCGTAACTTTTAAGCTTGCACTTCCCGGTGGCGAAACAATATCTTTCAGTGCACTGAAAATATAACGCTTCTGGTTCGCCTCATCTTTCCTGAAAACCATTTCCACACCATCCTTCTGAAACTCAACCACAGCATCATATAAATTATTATTTGCTTTAATTTTTGCAGCTCGTGCTGTTCCCGTTTCGCGCGAAGTCTTGTAATCACTGTAAGTATCTCCAAATGCAGTAGCATCTGTAGTTACTTTAGCGGCAAAAGTTCCGGGCATTCCACCGGGCGCAGTCAGTATCGCGGTATTATCTGCAATAAACTGGGTCATGCTCTCATTCATACCAACAACATTCTCCCAGTTATTCGCTCCTATATTATTATACTTAATCAAACCTGCTGCCTCATAACGTGGAGTCGGGTTTTCATTCGGCCAACCGTCACGTATATACCCTTTCAGGTCATTAAAATTATCCTTGCAAGGTTCTGCCAGCCCCGGCAATAAACCTTTCAATGTTTGATGAGTTGCATTTCGGGTTTCCTCATCAGGCAATCCCATTGCCGTTGTTCTCAACCCGCGCAGGCCGGTAACAAAAAGCGCAGTGTATTTTGCCTTCTTCGCTGCAAACGCTGCCAGGTCGGTTTCTAAATTGTTAATTGCTAATTCCGAAATTGAATACAATTCAACTTCTGTGCACTTGTAAATTGCTTTAATTTCTTCTGCCATGTTTTTAAGTGTTGTGTCCGTCTCCTGACGGACGGGTTAATGTCTAAAGATGAAAAGCAATGCGAATGTTGCAGATTACTTTGGATTTTCCAAATGAAAATTATGAACAGCCTGTTAATTTGCTCATTTTCAGAATTTTTCTGTAAAGTGCCCCCATATCTCCCGAACCTTTAGTCTCATCTCCCGAGCCTTTTACCTCATCTCCCTAACCTATTTCGTCATCTCCCAAGCCTTTTTTCATATCTCCCTAACCTTTCATCTCATCTCTCAAGCCTTTTTCTTCATCTCCCGAAACTTTTGCCACATCTCCCGAACTTTTTTCCTCATCTCTCAAACCATTCAAACCATCTCAAATTATTTTTTTCCCGTCTCCGAACTCCTGACTCCTGACTATTCCCTACTCCGCCAATTAGAATTCCGGTGCGCAGGCTGTCCACGAAAAGTGCGAACCGTAATTTTTTTCAGCCTATGTGGCGTGAGCCTGTGCGAAAAGAAAAAATTACGGTTGGTTTTCGTGGTGTGCTTTTCTTTGGTTCTTTCTTTTGCACAAGCAAAAGAAACGAACAAAAACAAAAACAAAAAACCCCGCACATCCGCGGGGTTCCATTTTTTTCAATCCCTTAATCCTAAAAATCACAGTTCAGTCACCGCCTTAATCCCCGGCAACTCCTTACCTTCAAAATATTCCAGCAAAGCGCCACCGCCAGTCGAAACATAGCTCATTTGGTTTGCCATTTTAAACTGGTTAACAGCCGCAGCCGAATCACCACCGCCAATCAGCGAAAAAGCGCCTTTGCGCGTAGCATCGGCAATGGCTTGCGCAACACAAACCGTTCCGTCCGCAAACTTTGGCATTTCAAAAACTCCCATCGGTCCGTTCCACAAAATAGTTTTCGATTGCCTGATAACTTCCGCGTATTCTTTACACGCTTCGGGTCCTATGTCCATTCCCATCCATCCGTCAGGAATTTTATCGCTCTTCACAATTTGCGTGTTGGCATCCTTATCAAACTTATCACCTGCCACCGAATCAACGGGAAGATGCAGCTGCATACCTGTTAGCTTTGCTTTCTCAATAATTGTTTTTGCTAAATCCAATTTATCTTCTTCGCACAATGACGAGCCAATGTTTCCGCCCATCGCTTTAAAAAAAGTATAAGCCATTCCTCCGCCAATAATCAGGTGGTCAACTTTTTTCATCAGCTGTTCGATAATCAAAATTTTATCCGACACTTTCGCTCCGCCCATTATGGCGGTAAATGGTTTTTCGGCATGCTGCATTATTTTCTCCGCGTTTTTTATTTCATCAGCCATCACATAGCCAAACATTTTTGCGTTGGGAAAAAACTTGGCTATAACGGCAGTGCTTGCATGTGCGCGGTGCGCAGTACCAAACGCATCATTCACATATACATCACCATGTTTCGATAATTTTTCAGCAAATGCTTCATCGCCTTTTTCTTCTCCTTTATAAAAGCGAAGATTTTCCAGCAACAAAACTTCTCCTTGTTTTAATGATGATGAAATCTGAAAAGCTTTATCGCTGATGCAATCATCAGCAAACTTTATCTCAACATTCAAAAGCTCTGAAATTTTTTTAACAATATGCCTAAGCGAATGTTTTTCATAATCAACCGAACCATCTTCCTTTAATTTCTTCAACGGTCTTCCAAGATGGCTCATCAGCACAACGGCTCCGCCATCCTTTAAAATTTTATTTATAGTAGGAACAGCAGCTCGTATGCGCGTATCATCCGTTACCGCAAAAGTTTTTTTATCTAACGGAACATTAAAATCAACTCTCACCAATGCCCGTTTGCCCGAAAAATTAAAATCATCAATTGTTTTCATATAGGAATCAATTATTATATAGC
>JBIOHJ010000155.1:0-6574 GCA_044448905.1 Bacteroidia bacterium
GCATCGGAAATCAATAACGATTATTTTATTGTGATGCGTAGTAAAAACGGATTACAATTTGAAGAAGCAGGAAGAGTTGAAGGAGCCGGATATTCAAATTCGGTTTTACATTATTCGTTCGCTGACAAAAACCCATACAATGGAACATCTTACTACCGTTTAAAGCAGGTGGATTTTGACGGTGTTGAAAGTTATTCGCAAATTGCAGTGGTGAGGTTATCAGGTGAGGGCAATGGTTATTCTGTTTACCCGAACCCGGTTAAAGACAATTTGTATATTCATTTTGAAGCTGAAACTGAAAATGCATTTTGTATGATAAAAGATGTATCGGGAAAAATAATCAAAGAGGAAAAGCTGCATAACACTCAACTGCATTCAATTTCTTTAAACGATTTGGCTGACGGATTATATTTTCTTGATATTATTGATGGTGAAAAAAGATACACTGATAAAATTCAACTGATAAAATAACAACAACACTAATGTTATCCAGGATTTTTATTGCCTTGATTTTGCTGAGCAATTTTTCTTTTGCGCAGGAATTTAATTTCAATGATTCGATACGCAAGCTTGAAACACTGACTAATGATTCTGTTTATTCAGTTTTGGCAGGTAAAATAAGTAAGAAATATTTGTCGGAGAATAAATTTGAAGAGGCGTTATCATTCCTGAACAAGCAAATGGCTATGCAGGAAAAAGGTTCGCCAAGGCATCAGAAACTGTTGGTGTGGTTTTGCAATTGTTATTATCAAAAGAAAGAGTACAATCAATCGCTTGCCGCATGTGATAGTGTATTAGCAATGGGTTTTAAATTTACTCCTGATGTTTTAATAAAATTAAACCGGTTGAAAGCGCAAAGTTATTTCCGGCAGGAAAATTTTGCTGATGCCATTATATTTTATAAAGAAGTATTCGCGCTTACACAAAAGTATAATGACAGCACGCAAATGGATGATGCCTCGGCCGGCATTGGCACATGTTATTGGAGCATCAGCGATTTAATAAACGCTCTTAAATATTCACAGATTGCAGCACAGGTGAGCAGAAATACAAACGACAATGAAAGCCTAAGCAGGATACTCAACACATTAGGAAATATTAATAAGGACTTAAATTATAAAGATGAGGCAAGAAAGAATTATGAAGAATGTTTTGCTGTAGCACAAAAAACGAATGACAGGGAAGGAATGATTCTATCCTCATCGAGCCTTTCGCTCCTGGAGCGGGAGAAAAGAAATTTTCCTGAAGCAAGAAAATATTTAAGCCGGGCAATAAAGTATGCGGAGGATGATGGCAACAAGCGTTTACTGGGCGGGTTGATGTCAAACCTTGCGCGCATTATGGAAGAAGAAGGGAAAATGGACGAAGCAAAAGAATATTATAAAAAGGCTTTAAGCATTGCGATTGAATCAGGATCTAAGAATAACATTTCCACTGCAAGCTCTAATTTAGGTTTTATTGCAACAGAGGAAAAAAACTATAAAGAATCGAACGAATACCTCGAGCAGGCATTTGAGGCAGCTATGGAAATTGAGGACATTGGAATGCTGGCTGAAATTACAGGAGGGTTTTATGATAATTATAAAGCATTAGGTCAATCTAAAGATGCTCTGTATTATCTTGAGCAAAGTAAAATGTATTCTGACAGTATGCTTAATGAAAGCAAAGTACAGGAAATTATGCAGCTAAAAACAAAATTTGCGGTGGAGCAAAAGGAAACTGAGCTTACCATTAAAGCACAAGCGGCTAAAGCTGTAACTGATGCTGAAATAAAAAAACAAAAACTATTACGGAATTTTTCCATTGCAGGAGGGTTTTTGCTGCTGCTGCTTGCAATATTTATTTTTCAGCGTTATCGTGAAAGACATCGCACGAGCTTAATGCTTTCGGAAAAAAATAGGACCATTGAAAAAGCATACAATGATTTAAAAGAAACCCAGGAAGAATTAGTTGAAACAGAAAAGCAGCGCGAAGCGCAAAGCATACGCGTACGGATTGCCCGCGACATACATGATGATATTGGGAGCGGCCTGACTAAAATTACCATGCTGAGCGATGTGGTAAGAAAAAAAATACAACAAGCTGATATAGCTGAATCACTTTCAAAAATTACTGCTTTTTCAAAAGGAGTAAGTGCATCATTGAGTGAAATTGTCTGGGCAATAAATCCAAGTCATGATAATGTTTCGAGCCTGGTTGGTTATATGAAATCAACTGCCGGTAATTTACTTGAAGATTCATCCATAAATTATGAATTGAATTTTCCAGACAAAGGAATTACAACACCTGTTCATCCTGAAATAAAGCGGAATATTTACCTCGTAATGAAAGAAGCAATTAACAATGCTTTAAAATATTCGGAAGCAAAAAATATTAAAGTGGAATTTTCGGTGAATGACCATCACTTTAAATTACTTGTTGAAGATGATGGAAAAGGATTTGATTCTTTCTCAAATGGAGAAACAGGTAACGGCTTGCGTAACATGAGAAGCCGTATGGAACAGCATAACAATACGTTCCAGGTAATTTCATCGCAAGGCAAAGGTTGTAAAATAATAGCTGAAGGAAAATTAGTTTAACAAATAAATTTTTGAACGGTGTCGAAAAAAATAAAAATCATCATTGTAGAAGATGACAAGGAAATCCGGGAGCTGGCGGAATCTATACTATCATCGGAAAATGATATGGAAGTGGTTAAAACATTTGCCAATGGAGACAGTTTTTTGAAGTCGTGGGAAAATTATGAATGCAGTGTAGTGGTAATGGACATAAATATGCCCGGCAAAAACGGAATTGAATGTGTTGCTGAAGCAAAACCGAAAAAACCATCTGTTCAGTTTTTAATCAGCACTGTTTTTGAAAATCCTCAATATATTTTCCGGGCATTGTGTAACGGAGCCACCGGTTACATGCTTAAAAATAATACAGGCGATAAATTAATCAGTGCAATTCGTGAAATAGCCAGCGGTGGTTCGCCCATGAGTGCCAGCATTGCCCGGCTGGTTGTAGATTCTTTTTCGACAAAACAAACAACTGAAATTCATAATGAACTTTTAACCTCGCGTGAAAAAGAAATTCTTGATTTACTTGCACAAGGATTGATGTATAAGGAAATTGCCGTTAAAAAAGAAATCGCAGTTGAAACTGTACGCAAGCACGTTTATAATATTTATGAAAAATTGCAGGTGAACTCGCGTACCGAGGCAATCAACAAAGTTTACGGTAAACAGTCATAGCAATATCCCGCTTTCCTTCTACTACTAAAATGGTATTTTTTACCGGCTAACCTGAGAATAGATTTGCATTGTAATTATAAAACATAATTGCAATGAAAAAGAAAATCACCTTCCTCACAATTTGTACGCTGTTAAATTTTGCGCTTAACCTTCGCGCTCAAAACATTGGTGTAAACAACCCCGCACCTGATGCAAGCGCCTTATGGGATATGGTTTCCACTGATAAAGGAATTCTTATTCCCCGTATGACATCTGCCCAGCGAAATGGCATTGCCTCCCCCGCAAATGGATTACTTGTTTATGATAACACACTTGGTAAGTTTTATTTTTTCAATGGAACTATCTGGCTGCCTATAGGAGGAAATTTGGGATGGAGCCTGACAGGAGATGCGGGCACATCACCTGCAACAAATTTTCTTGGAACTACCGATAGCCAATCATTATTAATTAAGGTCAACAATGTACAGGCTGGATTTTTAGATGACAATGATGGAGTTTTTCTGGGCAGAAATACTTTTCTTGGAAAAAGCGCAGGATTCAGCAATACAGTAACAGGATATGACAATACATTTATTGGTACAAAAGCCGGATATTCGAATACTACTGGCACATTAAATACTGCGGTTGGGGCTAAAGCACTTCAAACTTCAACAACAGCTTTTTCCAATGTAGCGATAGGAAGAGAAGCGATGCAACTTTCGGTAACTGCTTCTCAAAATACTGCTGTCGGAACAGGTGCACTGCAAAATACCACGACAGGATTCTGGAATAATGCATTTGGCTATTTAGCCATGAGACAAACAACTAGTGCAGGTATCGGTAATAATGCCTTTGGAAATGAAACATTGTTCAACAATACCGGCCAGTTTAACAGCGCTTTCGGACAAACGTGCATGAGGCAAAACACTTCCGGAAATTATAATTCTGCTTTCGGAAGCTCTGCTTTGTACAACAATACCACAGGTACCAATAATGTTGTAATGGGAGATGTTACAATGGTGAATAACACAACTGGGTCAAGCAACACCGCAATTGGATTCAGGGCTGCGGGCACAAGTACAACTGCAGGCAGAGTTGTTGCAGTTGGTGACAGTACCCTCTACTTTAACCTGGCTTCCGATAATGTAGCGGTAGGTTCTCGTGCTATGAAAAGCAATACATCAGGAACAAATAATACTGCAATGGGATTTGAAAGTATGTACAGGAATAGCAATGGCAATTACAACAATGCGTTTGGTAATAATTCGATGTCAGCAAATACCACAGGTCTACATAATGTAGCTGTAGGGTATTATACGCTTACAGCAAACATTGCAGGTTCTCAAAATACTGCTCTTGGAAATTATGCAGCGGATAAACACCCGTCTTATAACAATTGCACATTTATAGGATACCAGGCTGATGCAAATGCATCGGGTTATACCAATTCGGCAGCAATAGGATATTCAGCGCAGGTTACTGCAAGTAACCAGGTAAAAATCGGTAATGGTACCGTTACCGCAATTGGAGGCGCAGTTAACTGGAGCATTATTTCTGATGGAAGATTCAAGAAAAACATTCAAGAAAATATTCCGGGTTTGGATTTTATCAACGCACTTAAACCCGTTACTTATAATTATGATATCAAGAGTTATAACAAACACATATTTCCTGTGGATGACTCGCTCAACAATGATGAAAATGCAATAAAGCAAAAAGAAGAAATTGTCTACTCAGGCTTTATTGCCCAGGAAGTGGAAGATGTTGCAAACAAACTTGGCTATAATTTCAGCGGGGTTCATCATCCCGAAAATGATAAAGACACTTACACCTTAAGCTATGCAGAGTTTGTAGTGCCGCTGGTAAAAGCAATTCAGGAATTATCGAAACAAAATACAGAATTGCGAATGATGAATGCCGAGCTAAAAGAAACGTTGACAGGAATAAATAACCGCCTGACGAAAAATAAAATTGATTAAATAAAATTTATAACATGAATTGGTTAAAAGAAATTGAACGGGATTTCATTTCATTGTTTTATTTTAAGACAGATAAAATAATCAGTACCGGTAGTTTTTCGGAGTGTGATTACATCAGTATCATGATGAAACTTAGAAATGACCTGTGCAAGGTTTTTATTGGGTAGTAAACTTGATTAAAGTTTAAAAGCTAAGTTTTTCTCTTCTCGGAAATTAAGCCTTAACCAGAGCAAACTCCTTCATCACCTGCACCAAAGCCTTCACACTTTCAACCGGCAGTGCATTGTACATAGAAGCACGGAAACCGCCAACACTGCGGTGACCTTTGATGCCGACAATACCGGCTGCTTTTGCTGCGTTGAGAAACTCTTCATCAAGCGCATTGTCTTTTAAAAGGAAACATGCATTCATTGGTGAGCGGTCTTCTTTGGCTGCTGTGCCGATAAACATGGGGTTGTTATCCACTTCACCATAAAACAAGTCAAATTTTTGTTTGTTGATTTTTTCCATTTCAGCAACTCCGCCAAGTGATTTCAACCATTCCAAAACATGCATACAAACTAAAATGGCAATTACAGGAGGTGTGTTGTAAAGTGAATCATTATCGAGATGAGTTTTGTAATCCATCATGGTTGGTAATTTTTTTCCGTGCTTTCCAACAATATCTTTTTTGATAATTACTAACGTAACACCCGATGGCCCCATGTTTTTCTGCGCACCTGCATAAATCAAATCGAACTTTGAAACATCAACAGGGCGCGAAAAAATATCGCTGCTCATATCGCAGATAACAGGAATAGGGGAGGAAGGGAAATCTTTTATTTGTGTGCAATGAATGGTTTCGTTTGAAGTGATATGGAGATAATCGCAATCTGCAGGAATGGAATATCCTTTAGGCATGTATGAATAATTTTTGTCTTTGGACGAAGCAATTACATTCACTTCTCCGAATATTTTCGCTTCTTTAATGGCTTTGTTGCTCCAGGCACCTTCATCCACATAAGCCGCTTTTGTTTTCAGGAAATTCATGGGAACCATTGCAAACTGCGTGCTGGCTCCACCCTGTATAAAGAGCACTTCATGTGTATCGGGAACGTTCAGCAATTCCTTAACGAGCGATTTTGATTTTTGTAAAACCGCTTCAAAATCTTTGCTGCGGTGCGAGATTTCCATTACACCCATCCCGATTCCATTGAAATCAATAAGGGCATCCTGTGTTTTCTTTAATGCAATTTCGGGAAGTATTCCCGGTCCGGCTCCGAAGTTGTGTTTGCGCATATGGGGGAAGTTTAAAGTTTGAAGTTCAATATTTAATGTTTAATGTTTAATGTTTAATGTTTAATGTTTAATGTTTAATGTTTAATGTTTGCGATTTTGGGA
>JBIOHJ010000156.1:0-6230 GCA_044448905.1 Bacteroidia bacterium
CACCGAAAATTGCCCTTCATAAATTTCTCCCGCCCATAACGTATCATTTCGGATATACCCGTCATGAATGTATTGAAGATTGTATTGCCCTGTATAAACCGGGTTCCATGGATCGGCTGTAACATCACAAATAAGCGCTCCGCCATTAGCAATATTAGAACCGAATATATACATATAGCCGTCAGTAACCGCAACGGTATGCGCAGAGCTGATTTGCCCCGTAATCGCGCCATCACCGGTATATACTTTGTAAGGAACACTGTCAGGAAGATATTGCAGGTTAAGGATGGTAACCCCGCCTCCGCCTTCGGTAACGGCATAACAATAATGTCCCGAAGTTTTTAACTCACGCCAGAGCGAATTTGCCGCGGGAACTGTAAATAACACAGCCGGGCTTGAGGGGGTTGTAACATCCACAATTGAAATGCCATCTCCGGCACCAATCAACGCATACTCATTACCGAGCGAATCAGCATACTGCCAAACTCCTGCACAGGTTGTTGCATACGAAAGATGCCCGAGCAACTGGAGGTTTACCTGCGGAAATAATTTTGTAAAAGATAAAATGCAAAATAGTGTAAGGATAATTTTTTTCATGAAACAGTGTTTTATTTAAGTTGTAAATAGCAAACAGCAAAGCTAAGTACATAAAAGTGTGAACCCGTCAGGCAGCTGTCACATTTTAATGTTGATGATTTTTAACTTATCTTATTCAGGCAATACAATGGAATGGACAGTTAACAGGAAAAACAATATGCTGATGCAATTTAGAAATTCAGAAAATATATTAAAACTTAATAGTAATGGTGCCCCGCATTTCCAACGGGCACTTAGGGCAATTATCGAACAGTGCTTTTTCGCAGCCTTGCTGTGCAAGCTTTAAAAGATACTCATCGGTGGTGGTGGTTCCTTCAGCGCCAGGCTCGGCTTTTTTCACGTGCCCGTACTTGTCAACGGCAACCGAAGTTACAACTGTTCCTTTTTTAAAAGTGAGGTTTTCAAAAACAGGCGGCTTGGTAAATTTTCTTCCGGCAAGATCGAACGATACTCCTTTCAACCCGGTTGTTGTTTGCCCGGCATCCGCTGCGTCTGCATTTGCTTTTTGATTAAACTGAACCGATTCAATCTCCGAAACAAGAAACGTCATGCTGTTTCCTTTGAAAATGAAAATGAGCCTACTGTCATTAAGCGATTTCACTTCACCGCTCATTTTTTCACCGCTTTTCAAAATAATTGTATGTTGGGCATTTGCTGTAAACCAAACGGCAGTTAACAGAACAGAAAGAACCCATCTACGCCAAGGCTTCGATGGACAGGTGATTTTTTTCATAGCAGGTTTATATTGTTAACGAACAAATTTATTTAATATTATTTTATGTAAAATTAATTTACGGGAAAGTCTTACAGGATTTTTCAACAACATTACACGGATCTGTTCTCTCCTTTTTGATTAATTTTGAAAATAATAATTCTTTCATGAAGATTCTTTATCAATACCTTTTACGGTACAGGGGGCTTGTGATGCTCTCTTTGGTCCTGGCTGCTGTCAACCAGACGTTTTCCTTTCTTGATCCGTACATTTTCAGAATAGTTATTGATAATTATGTTTCGAAGCCCGAGAAATATGAAATACATGTTTTCCTTAAAGGAGCCGGTATGCTGCTGTTGGCTGCAATGGGCGCTGCGTTTGTTTCCCGCACGGCAAAAAACTTCCAGGATTTTTATGTGAATAAAATCACACAGAAATTAGGCGCGCAGATTTATTCTGATGGCTTAAAACATTCACTTGAACTTCCGTACCAGGTTTTTGAAGATCAGCGCAGCGGTGAAACACTAGGTAAGCTTCAAAAAGTAAGAACCGATTCAGAAAGATTAATCAGCAATTTCGTTAACATACTTTTCACATCGCTTGTCGGAATTGTTTTCGTTGCAATTTATTCTATCAACGTTAATCCCATAATTGCCATTGTTTACATGAGCATGATTCCGCTGCTGGGAATTTTAAGTTCGGTGCTGAGCAGAAAAGTAAAAAAAATTCAGAAAGTAATTGTTGCCGAAACCACCGCATTGGCGGGAAGTACTACCGAATCGCTGCGGAATATTGAGCTGGTAAAAAGTCTTGGACTTTCCACGCAGGAAATAGACCGGCTCAACTCCACTACCCAAAAAATTCTGAAGCTGGAGCTGAAAAAAATAAAATACATCCGTTCATTAAGCTTTATCCAGGGAACTTTTGTAAACCTGCTTCGAAACTGCCTGTTGTTTTTCATGATGTTTCTCGTGTATAAAAAAGAAATCACCTTCGGAGAATTCTTCTCCTTGTTTATTTATTCGTTTTTTATTTTCGGCCCGCTGCAGGAATTAGGCAACATTATAAACATCTATCGCGAAACGGAAGTGTCGCTGAAAAATTTTGAAGATATAATGAACATGAAAAAAGAACCCAGGCCGGAACATCCTGTCAAAATCGGCAGCATCAGCAGGCTTACATTTGACAATGTTGATTTCATGCATCAGAGCGCAAACACAAATGCTTTATGCAATATTTCGTTTGAGACAGGTCTGGGAGAAACCATTGCATTTGTGGGACCCTCGGGTTCGGGAAAAACAACACTGGTAAAGCTGCTTGTTGGTTTGTATCGCCCCAAGCACGGAAGAATTTTATACAACCGCCATCCTGAGAGCGAAGTTGACCTTGATGAATTGCGTTCACAGATTGGGTTTGTTACGCAGGATACACAGCTTTTTTCAGGAACCATTAAAGAAAATCTTTTGTTTGTAAACCCGAATGCAACCGATGAACAGATTTTAGATGTGCTGAATAAATCCGCCTGCCAGAGCTTGCTTGCACGAGCCAACCAGGGAATTGATACCATGATTGGCGAAGGTGGTGTGAAGGTTTCAGGTGGTGAAAAGCAAAGGTTATCTATTGCAAGAGCATTATTGCGAAAGCCCACCCTGTTAGTTTTTGATGAAGCCACTTCATCGCTCGATTCGCTGACAGAAGAAGAAATCAGCGAAACAGTTCGTGAGATTTCTAAAAATCGTAACCAGATTACAATTTTAATTGCTCATCGCCTTTCCACTGTCATGCATGCTGATAGAATTTATGTTTTGGAGCGGGGATTGATTATTGAATCCGGCAAACATGAGGATTTGCTCGGCAAAAAAGGTTTGTACTATGCCATGTGGCGCCAACAGATTGGCGAGCGGAAGAGAACAGTTGTTGCAGGTGAAAACGGAATGGAAAATGTGGCTGTGAAGTAAAATCCGAAGCACTAAATTCGAAATAGCTTTAAAAAATAAATTCAAATTTTTAAAACGGATATTTTACTTTTGAATTTATTTGGTGCTTAGAATTTATAATTTTCAATTTCCAACGTGTTATTTACCGATTGTATAAAACATCTTGAAGAAAGATTCAAGCATCCTCTTCCTGGCAAGGCAGCCCAGTTTCTAATGGCGCCAAAATTACGGCTGACGAGTGAAGAATATCTCGAACAATTTCCCGAACATAAAACAAGCAGTGTTTTGTTTTTGCTTTATCCTTCAGATGAAAAAACCTATTTTGTTTTGATTGAACGGACAAGCGGTGACGGAGTGCATAGCGGACAAATTTCTTTACCCGGTGGCAAGCATGAAGCCGGTGATAAGTCATATTGGAATACCGCTGTACGTGAAACCGAAGAAGAAATAGGTGTCAATAAAAAAGAAATGCATTTTGCGGGCCAGCTGACCGATTTGTTTATTCCTGCCAGCAAGTTCAGGGTGTATCCTCATGTTGGTTATATTTTACATACGGCTGAATTTGTCCCGAATAAAAATGAAGTAAAAAAAGTAATTCATGCCGACCTGAAAACATTTTTATCCGGCAAAACAAAATTCGAAAAAGAATTTATTACGAGCTACGGAAAATTACCGGCACCATATTTTAAATACCAGGATTATGAAATTTGGGGCGCAACAGCAATGATAATAAGTGAATTTATTTCTTTGTTTAAATCCGAAAACAACTAATTAATTGTACAAACATTTATTCTTTGACCTTGATCACACGCTTTGGGATTTTGAGAAAAATTCACGAGAAACACTTTTGGACTTATATCAAAAGCACGAATTGAAAGTAAAAGGCATTTCATCAGCCGAAGATTTCATAAGCAAATATTTTGAAATCAATTACCGGATGTGGGACTTGTATCACAAAAATGAAATTGACCGCACTACACTTCGCAGCATCCGTTTTGAAAAAACATTTTCGCACTTTAATGTTGATGACGAGCAGCTCATAAAAACTTTCCCGGATGAATATCTTGAAATTCTTCCTACTAAGAAAAATTTATTTCCGGATGCAACAGATGTCCTGGATTATCTTAAAACAAAATACAATCTTCACTTAATAACCAACGGTTTTGAACATGTTCAATGGGCTAAGTTGAATTCATCGGGGTTGCAGAAATATTTCAGCGAGATAATCATCTCTGATAAGACGGGATTTAAAAAGCCTGACAAAGAAATATTCGACTTTGCATTGACATCAGTAAATGCAAAAGCTGAGGAATGTATCATGATTGGAGACGACATTGAAGCAGACATCAAAGGTGCTATCAATGCGGGATGGGATATTATATTTTTTAATCCGACAGGAAAAAGGCACAATGAAAAAGTTACTTATGAAATTAAAAAACTATCTGAACTGAAAAATATTTTTTAAATTCTTCCTTTTTTAATAATTCGCTTTTAGCCAACGTACTTCCAGGTCATCAATATAAACAGGCGTGTTGTTGTTATACGCATAAACACTTAACACATCTCCTACCTGAACTTCTCCGGGAACAAAAACCGAAAAATAAATTTCTGTCCATTTATTTTTTTCAGTAACAGCATCCTGAATTGCTGATGCATTCCATGAATACGGCTTTTCATCCCTGTCAAATGAAATTACCAGATTGGCATCGGCATGATTGAAATTTTCCATCAGAACCCAGGCTTTTACTGCAATCATACAACCTTTTGATTTGGTTACTGGATCAGGTATAGGATATTTTATTCCGCCACTGTAAATAACTTTTTTATCTGTGAAACAGCTTCTTTTTCCACTGAAAGAATATTTTTCAGAAACATTATTCAGGGAAGTTATTGAATCCGCCTCTGACTCAAAATCGAGTTTTTTGGAAAAAAGGATTTCGTAATTCATCTGTCTATATTTTGGCTTCAATAATTTGCTATTAAAAAGAGGGTATGTCTTAAGCGTGATGAATGAATCCATATCAATTTTCTTCAAGTCACTTTCAATATATAAATAAAAATCGCACAGAGGTGAGAACTTCTTTGACACAGATGCCCGGTTCATCCAGTTAAGATTATTTACGTAGCGATAAAAATTAATGGGAGCTTCAAATTCAAGATTCATCCCGATATCTGTACAGAACTTTCCCGGAGGTATTTCATTTTTTCTTGTTTCAATATCGCTTATCATTTCTCTTACATCAGCATCCCATTTCCATTCTAAAACATATTTAAAATTCATACTGATTATAAAATGAACGGTTGCAAAAAGAGCAATTGCAAATAATGCATATGGGTACCTTTTTTTTGAAGCAGAGAATTCATTAAAAAGAAATACCAGCAAATAAGAAAACAGCAACAACAGATATAAAGCAGTGCGCTCGGTAAGCAATAAAACATTTAAAAAATAATGCTGCACGACAGAAGCTAAAGAACAGCTTACCAGCAAAAAGAATATGGAAGGAAAAAAGAGATTTGCCTGCGGATAATGTTTTGAAAGAGCTTTTTTCAAAATCACAAACGCAGAAATAAGCGGAATAATAACAGAGCAGAAGCTCAAAACATATTTTGTAACAGCAGGATAGTTTTTTTCATACAACAACCGGTCGAAAACAGAAACAACCGTATCGCTCCAGAATCCTGATTTACCTCCGTAAAAAAAAGCCTGGGCATTTGCTAAGCCATAAATTACCGGGATAATATAGAGAAGGGAAACAAAAAGAATTATTTCTGCCTGCAGGTTTTTTTTAACAACAGCTACAATTTTTTTGAGAAAACTCAGTTGTTTTTCTGCATATAAAAAATCCGTAATTAGAATTAACACAAATAAGGACAAGAGAAAATGAATAAGCGTTAAATGTGCCAGCACTGCAAGAATTGCAAACACTATGCTTCGCAAACTATACTTTCTATGAAAATTATTTTTAAAATAACAATATAAATAC
>JBIOHJ010000157.1:0-6225 GCA_044448905.1 Bacteroidia bacterium
CTCTAATTGAAAATGTGCTGCCGGTAAAACAAAAGGATTATATCAGTAATTATAGATATGAATACAAAAGGCTTTTCGAATTTTTGAATACTTCATTTGAAACAGAATTCTTAAAAAAGCAAGATGTAACAATGAAACTACACAAAAAATCTGCAAAGCTTAAAGAAATGCAAAACTCATGGTACAATCAGGTACTTGTTTCTGAGGATGCGATACCTGAAAGTATTTTTGTTTCAAAATGATTTCGCCCGGTATAATTTTTATTGCTTTTTTCTTTTAAACAAAGGAAAACGAACTCCACCCGCTAACACTATCTTTGCAGAATATTTACTCTGATTATCATCCAGTAACAATTCGGTAATCTGCATTTAACAATTTAATAACATGCTGGCGGTAGTTTTGATTCGGAAAAAGAATGGATAACAAGCAGATAAAAATACTTTTAGTTGATGATGAACCCGATATATTGGAGTTCATGGAATATAATCTGAAAAAAGAAGGTTTTAATGTATTACTCGGGAAAAACGGGAAAGAGGCAGTTGAAATTGCCAAAAAAGAAAAACCTGAACTGATAATCCTGGATATAATGATGCCCGTTATGGATGGTATTGAAGCCTGCCGTATCATGCGTGCAAATCCTTCATTAAAAAATTCGGTAATTACTTTTCTTACCGCACGTAATGAAGATTACTCACAGATTGCCGGGTTTGATGTGGGCGCTGATGATTACATCAGCAAACCGATTAAACCGCGCGTAATGATGAGCCGGATAAAAGCGTTGCTTCGCAGGGTAAACGGAAGCGCAGCCGAAAGCAAACTAAAAATAGGTAATCTTGAAATTGACCGTGAAAAATACCTGGTTTATAAAAGCGGGGAGGCGCTTGTTTTTCCACGTAAAGAATTTGAACTGCTTTCTTTGCTAACCTCAAAACCTGGAAAAGTATTTACCCGTGAAGATATCCTTAACCGTGTTTGGGGAAGTGATATTGTGGTTGGAGACCGCACCATTGATGTTCACATCCGCAAGATTCGTGAAAAACTGGGTGACGATACCATCAAAACCGTAAAAGGAATAGGGTATAAGTTTGATATGTAATATTTTTTTGCTCCTTTTGTTTTTCCTGATTTCAGGAATTCATCCATGACAAAAAATTTACCGCTCAGTTCTGTAAATCTTCTCGCATCGTTTTTCATTTCGCTGATTATTACTTCGGTAATTTATATTTTTTGTTATGTTACAATAACTCCAATCACTCCTTTTTCTGTAATAGCAATTTTCCTGTTAAGTTTTATTGTTGTTTATTTTATTTTTCGCTGGATCATGAAAAAATATTTTGTTGAAAACCTGAAAGATATATACCTTAATATAGAATCAGCCACCGGTATTTCAAAGTTGCATACAAAATCAGAATTGAAAGATGAAAAAATCATTCCTGAAATAATCAATGTTATTGATGACTGGAAAAAAGATCAGGAAAAAGAAATTGATAAGCTAAAACAGCTGGAATTGTATCGCAAAGAATTTTTAGGAAATGTTTCTCACGAGCTGAAAACACCCATCTTCAATGTGCAGGGATATATTCATACGCTAATTGACGGTGGAATTGAAGATGCCGATGTCAATACTCATTACCTCAACAAAGCTGCAAAAAGCCTTGACCGTTTAATTTCTATTGTGGATGATCTCGATTCGATTTCGAAACTTGAAGCCGGAAAATTAATTATCGAGCCGCGTACATTTGATATTTATGAACTGGCTAAAGAAATTATTGAATCGCTCGATATACAAGCCAAAGAAAAACACATTCAGCTCCGAATACGGGAAAATTCCGCCAAGTCATTTTATGTTTTCGCTGATAAGGAACGAATCAGGCAGGTGATGGTAAACCTGCTTGTAAATTCAATAAAGTATGGAAAAGAAAACGGTGAAACGGAAATTAATTTCAGCGAGCGTACCGATACCATTGTTGTTGATATAAGCGATAATGGAATCGGAATAGATACCGAACATTTACCCCGATTATTTGAGCGTTTTTACCGAGTTGATAAAAGCCGTTCGCGTGAACAGGGAGGAACCGGTTTGGGATTGGCTATTGTAAAACATATTATTGAGGCACACGGGCAAAAAATAAGTGTGAGCAGCAAGTTCGGTTACGGAACTGTTTTTTCTTTTACACTTGCACGAAGCAAATGATGCGAAACAGCAATTGTTATTTAAATTTTCGCAAGCGCTCCTTTTAAATAATCTATCACCTTGACTTCGGTTGCATCAATGTTACGTATTTCAGATAAGTACCAGCTTACCCAATCTCCAAAATGAATTAAATAAAATGCTTTTTCAAGCTGCGTATTTCCTTTCGAGAATATTTCAAAAACATACGGTGTGTATTTTGAAACAATTTCTTTGGTTAAATTCATTCGGGCTTGCGTGCGTTTATAATCATTTTCATTGCGTAAAAAAACAACGGCTAATTTATTATTAGGAATTGTCCAGCCCACTAATTCATTGTGATTCATCTCCGGAAGAACATGATGCCAGCAAACCATTTTAGCATTTTCATTTATCTGCTGCCGGAAACGAATTGCCACTCCTTCGAAATTTGCTGCGCTGTAAATAACCGGAATTTTTTTATGCAGCTTTTCAGCGAGGTAATAAGCTTCGGACATGATATGCTCTTCTTCGTAATTAAGCATTGCAACCGATTTTTTCATTTGTGATTTAAACGAACCCGAGATAAGCTTATAACCATGAAGCACAAAAAACAATTGCGTAAAAGAATAGGCAATGGCTGAACGCGGAGGTCTGCCCGAAGGAATAATGATACGATCAATTTTTTTCTTTTCAGCCATTTCCAGAGCTTTTCCTCCCGAAGTAACACAGCAAATTTTTGCTTTTTTCTGAATTGCCATCTCAAAACATTGTATGGTTTCTTCGGTATTGCCCGAGTACGATGAAACAATAACCAGCGTATTTTGGTTTACATATTCAGGCAGGAAATAATCTTTATTGACTGCTACCGGAACTTTTATTTCGTTTTCAATAATCTGCGCAATGACGCTTCCTCCGATTCCTGAACCCCCAAGCCCTGTAATTATTACGTTACGTATTTTGCTTTTGGGCTGAGTAAATTTTGCTTTTTCGCCAATGACTATTGCTTCGGTTATTTGCTGAGTAAACGTTGCGATGAGTGCTTTCATGATTTTCTAAAATGTTTTATTTCTGAAAACTAAAAAAATAAAAATATAATTTTAATGAACGGGCTGCGGATGAGTTTTTATACCTCCACCAGCGTTCCCACGGTTTCACCTTCCGCAATCTTCAGAAGGTTTCCTTCTTTATTCATGTCAAAAACAATAATGGGCAGCTTGTTTTCCTGGCAAAGCGTAATGGCTGTCATGTCCATTACCTTTAAATTTTTATCATATACTTCGGTAAACTTCAGCTTGTCGAACCGGGTAGCATTTTTTTCCTTTTCGGGATCGGCACTATAAATTCCATCCACCCGTGTGCCTTTTAAAATTACATCGGCTTCAATTTCGATGGCGCGCAATGAAGCTGCTGTATCGGTAGTGAAATACGGATTGCCGGTACCAGCTCCGAAAATTACCACACGCCCTTTTTCGAGATGACGAACTGCTTTTCTTCGGATAAACGGTTCGCAAATAGCTTCCATTTTTATAGCTGATTGTAATCTTGTGAAAACCCCGAGCCCTTCTAATGCTGCCTGCAAAGCCATGGAGTTAATAACGGTGGCAAGCATTCCCATATAATCACCCTGTACACGATCCATGCCGCCTTCTGATGCCTGCAATCCGCGGAAAATATTTCCTCCGCCAATCACAATTGCCACCTGTACCTTTTTATCAACTACCGATTTTACTTCGTGTGCAAACTGCATAATGCGGCTGTTATCAATGCCGAATTGTTTGTCACCCATGAGGGCTTCACCGCTTAATTTGAGGAGAATGCGTTTATACTTCATGCCTCAAAAATAAAACTATTTTGTTCACTTGATACTTATGTATAAGAAGATAAAAAAACCGCTTCGGAATTCCGAAGCGGTTGTGTTTTTTGATCTTGATACTTGTGTCTTGCTACTTCCTCCTACCCAATCTGCACCCTCTTAAAAACTTTCACCGTCAATCCTTTTTCAACACTATCTAAATACTGGCGGATGTTTTTCTTATCGTCTTTAATAAAAGCCTGGTTAAGAAGAGTTGATTCGTTATAAAATTTATTGAGTTTGCCCAATGCAATTTTTTCAATCATCGTTTCGGGTTTGCCTTCGGCACGCGCCTGTTCTTTTCCTATTTCAATTTCGCGGTCAAGGGTTTTTTGGTCCACATCATCTTTATCAATTGCAACAGGGTTCATAGCCGCAATCTGCATGGCTACATCCTTTCCCGCTTCAGTTGTGGCTGTAGCAGATGACATTCCGACCATCGAAACCACTCTATTTCCGGGATGAATATAAATAACAACTTTTGGCGCTTCGATAACTTCATAACGGGTAAGCTCTATCTTTTCGCCAATTTTTCCTACCTGGTCAATCAGCTTATCGCCAACAGTTACATTTTCCATCGGTAACAATTTCAATGCATCAATGCCTGATGGATTATTTTTCATCGCAATTTCCAATACGTCATTTGCAAATTTTACATAGCCTTCGCTTTTTGCTACAAAATCAGTTTCGCAGCTTATAGCTATCAAATAGCCCTTGGTTGAATCGGCATTTGTTTTTGCAATGATGTATCCTTCTTTAGCCTCGCGATCAGCACGATTGGCAGCAACTTTTTGCCCCTTCTTGCGAAGTTCATCAATGGCTTTTTCAAAATCACCGCCCGCTTCCATTAAAGCTTTTTTGCAATCCATCATTCCGGCACCGGTCATCTGGCGCAATTTGTTTACATCGGCAGCTGATATAGTTAATGTAGTTGACATTTTTTTATTGACTATTTATTAAATATGAATTTTCAGAGTAAAATCCTCGGATTGTTAGAGGATACCGAAGGAAATGTATTTATTACTTACTCTGTTACTTTTTTTCTTACTCCGGTTTTGCGTGGGCGCGAACCGCCTTTACGGTCTTCCGAAGATTTTTCTTCTACTTCAGTTTCACCATCAGATTCTCTGATTTCAATATTTGCGGCATCCTGCGCTTCTTCATCGGCAGCAGCTTCTTTCTCGCGCTCCATTTCTTTATCGGTTTTTCGATCGGCAATTCCTTCTTCAATGGCTTTTATCATTTCGTTCATGATAAGTTCGATGGCTTTGGTTGCATCATCGTTAGCGGGAATCGGAAAATCAATATCGGTAGGATCGGTGTTGGTATCACAAATTGCAATGGTAGGAATATTTAGTTTTTTAGCTTCAGCCACAGCAATATGTTCTTTCATAATATCCACAACAAATAATGCTGCTGGGAGACGGGTAAGATCAGCGATACTGCCAATCAATTTTTCCATTTTGGCTTTCTGACGGGTAATTTGAAGGCGTTCTTTTTTCGAAATATTTGCAAAGGTTCCGTCAGTAGCCATTTTATCAAAGCCGCTCATCTTTTTAACCGACTTGCGCTGCGTGGCAAAATTGGTAAGCATTCCACCGGGCCAGCGCTCAGTTATGTAAGGCATTCCAACCGATTTGGCTGCGTTCGAAACAATATCCTTAGCCTGCTTTTTTGTGGCAACAAATAAAATACGCTTTCCTGATTTTGCAATCTGCCGGATGGCAGCTGCCGCTTCATCGAGCTTAACAACTGTTTTATTAAGGTCAATAATATGAATTCCGTTGCGCTCCATAAAAATATACGGTGCCATTTTAGGATTCCATTTTCTTTTGAGATGTCCGAAATGAACACCTGCGTCTAACAATTCCTGCTGTGAAATACTTGCCATTTAAGAGGGTTGATTTTTTTATCGGGATTGATTTGCTAAATAAGATTAACGTTTACTGAACTGGAAGCGCTTTCGTGCTTTTTTCTGGCCGGGTTTTTTACGTTCCACCATGCGAGGGTCACGGGTGAGCAAGCCGTTAGATTTTAAAGCGGGCTTGTTTTCGGGATTTATTTTTACCAGTGCGCGGGCAATGGCTAACCGGGTTGCTTCTGCCTGACCGGTAATGCCGCCACCTTCCACATTCACATTAATATCAAACGTATCTTTTAAATTAGCAACTACTAACGCCTGGTTGATTATGTACTGAAGCGGGAGGGTAGAAAAATATTC
>JBIOHJ010000158.1:0-6153 GCA_044448905.1 Bacteroidia bacterium
GGTGTATCAATAATATTTATTTTGAATTTCTCATTATTGTAATTCCAATAACAGGTAGTTGCAGCCGATGTAATGGTAATACCGCGTTCCTGTTCCTGCACCATCCAATCCATGGTAGCCGCGCCTTCATGCACCTCACCAATCTTATGCGTTACCCCCGTATAATACAATATACGCTCGGTGGTAGTTGTTTTACCGGCATCGATATGCGCTGAGATTCCGATGTTGCGCGTATATTTTAGTTCCTGACTCATTAATGTTTCTTCCTTTACTTAAATTTTTATGCTCTGAAATGTGAGAAAGCTTTGTTGGCTTCTGCCATGCGGTGTGTATCATCTTTCTTTTTTACTGCAGCGCCTTCGCCTTTTGCAGCAGCCATAATTTCACCGGCTAATTTTTCGGGCATTGATTTTTCGTTTCTATTTCTTGAATAATCAATAAGCCATTTTATTCCCAATGCTGTTTTCCTGTCGGGGCGAATTTCACTTGGTATCTGGAAAGTTGCTCCTCCAACCCTGCGGCTCTTCACTTCAACAGCAGGCATAATGTTGGTTAATGCTTTTTTCCAGGTCTCTAATCCATTCTCAGTTGTTTTCTTCTCCACAATATCCAACGCGTCATAAAATGTTTGTATGGCGACACTTTTCTTGCCGCTATACATGAGACTGTTTACAAACCGTGTTACCAAAGTGTCGTTGAACTTTGCATCGGGTAACAGGATTCTCTTTTTTGGTTTTGATTTTCTCATTTATCTGCGAAATACTAATCAATACGAAATTTATGAATTACAAATAGTTGTTTTGTTTATTTACTTTTTGGCGCCTTTGGGACGCTTGGTTCCATACTTTGACCTGCGCTGATTGCGCCCTTCCACACCCGAAGTATCCAATGCACCGCGAATAATGTGGTAACGTACTCCCGGTAAATCTTTAACCCTGCCGCCACGAATCATCACAATGGAGTGTTCTTGCAGGTTATGACCTTCTCCCGGAATGTATGCAGTTACCTCAAACTTGTTGGTAAGACGAACCCTTGCCACTTTGCGCATTGCCGAATTTGGCTTTTTAGGAGTAGTTGTGTACACACGTGTACAAACTCCCCTGCGCTGCGGGCATGACATTAATGCAGGCGATTTGCTTTTATCTAACAATTTCGAACGCCCTTTTCTTACTAACTGCGATATGGTTGGCATTAATTAAGATTTATTGTTTGGGGTTTAGTGTTAAAACAATGGAATTATTCAGAGGTCTTATTCGTTAATTAAGTATTTAATGTTCAATGGGTTTAGCTTTAGTTTCGACAATATCTTTACACCCCTCTTTTTAGGGAGCGCAAAGGTAAAATAACTTTTCTAATTACCAATTGTTTAGCGAAATAATTTATTGACAATAAAGTTTTTGGCACAAGGTGGGATGAAAACATGTGCAGATTTGAGGATGTGCAGATATGCAAATTAAAAAACGCAGTCTTATTCTAAGCTTACTATTGTATTGGTAGCGAATTCGAAAAGAGATGCGCAGGTACAATCAATTAAATCTGCTTTGCAGGGTTTTGGGCTTTTTTTATCGAGAATAAAAACGGTTTTCATTCCGGCATTGCGGCCAAACTCCATATCGCTTTCGCTGTTGCCAACGATGATGCTTTTGGAAAGATCAATTTCGGGAAAATCTTTTTTGGCGCGAAATGCCATTTCGGGTTTAGGCTTGCGGCAAATGCTGTTCTGGCGGTCGTGGTCGGTGCAGTAATATATTTTATCAATGCGTCCGCCATGCTTTTCGATTTCGTGTGTCATGTTGCGATGGATGGTTTCCAAATCTTCGAGCGTCATCAGGTTTAAACCAACACCGCGTTGATTGGTAACTATGATTATTCTCTTGAAAGCTGAGGATAAAATTTTCATCGCATCCAAAGCTTTTTCCATGAAGGCAAATTGCTGCCAGTTGCGGATGTAATCGCCTTTGATTTCGTGGTTGATTACGCCATCGCGGTCGAGGAAGAGTGTCCAGGAAGGGGTGATTGGTATCATCAACGAATACGAATTTGTGCGAATTAACGAATTATAAAAGTTCAGTGGTCAGTCTTCAACACCATTCCATTGAAAAAAATACCACAGAGACACGGAGAACACAAAGAAGCACAGAGGGCTCTCGGTGAATCTCCATGCTCTCAGTGTTTCAGTGGTGAAAAAGCAATTATTTAAGAAGTTAATTTTATTATATAAGCGAAAGGAATTCTCAATCGGGTTATTTACTAAAACAACTTTTCTGCAAGTTAAGTGTCTTATAAAGCAGTACCTTCACATTTTTAAAACCAACAACAATGAAAAAATTTTCCACAGTACTCGCTCTTATTTCTTTTTTGTTCATTTTAATTTACAGTTGTTCTAAAGAAGATCAAACATTTTCGGGTTCTTCCGGCAACACTGTGCGCACAACAATAAGCGGGATGGTGCTGGATGAAAATAATACAGCTGTAGCAAATGTAAATATTACAGCCTACAGCCAAACAACAACAACTAACCAGTATGGTGTTTTTGTTTTGAAGGATATAAGCGTAAATAAAGAGCGTTGCATTGTTCAATTCAGTAAAGCAGGATATTTTAACCGCGCTCATGCTTTTATTGCCTCTGCAAATACGGTTAATTACGTGCGGGTGGTTTTAATCAGCAATGCGCAAACGCATACCGTTGATGCGGCAACAGGCGGAACAGCAGCTTTAGCCAATGGTTCTTCCGTTCAGTTTGCTCCCAACTCTTTTGTAACAACAACGGGAAGCGCATATACCGGAACGGTTAGCTTAACGGTAAAACATCTTTCGCCCGATGCTGCAAATTTTGGCTTTATGATTCCCGGTGGTGATTTGGCAGGAGAAAACATAAATGGTGAAGATGTTATTCTTTACCCCTACGGCATGATGGGCGTTGAATTAAAAGGCAGCAGCGGTGAAGCGTTACAGCTCGCTGCCGGAACCACTGCCACACTAACCATGCCTATTGTCGCCTCGCAGCAGGCAACTGCCCCAGCCACCATACCGCTTTGGTATTTTGATGAGGAAACCTCTTTATGGAAAGAAGAAGGCGCTGCAACCAGAGTTGGAAATAATTATACGGGAACGGTAAGTCATTTTACTTGGTGGAATTGTGATGGCTGGACAGTCAATCCTTTAATTAAAGGAAAAGTAGTGGATTGTAACGGAGTTCCTGTTCCTAACTGTGTTGTGACAATTAACGGTTGGGCAACCACATTAACTAATCAAAATGGAGAATATCAGGGGCTTGTTCCCGGAGCGTTAGCTTTTACTGTACAGGTTTTAGCAAGTAACAATTCCTGGCTCATTTTTAATAGCCAGATTGAAAATGTTCCTCCTTTGTCAGCCAATCAAATTTTTATTGTTCCCGATTTAGTTATTCCATGTCCAACACGAGTTGTTGGAACATTGAGAACGTGCGCAGGGGAAAATACTGATGGTATAGTGATTATTAGTTCAACAGGCTTTTCTAATTACCAGTACACACAGGACGGCAGTTTTAATTTAATCTCTATTCCGAATACTCAACTTGGACTGAGTGCGCTTAATTCAAACAGCAGTATTCAACAAATAATAACGAGTTTGTCAGCTCCTAATATTTTGAACTTAGGTAATTTATTCTTATGTGATGAGGCCGCTAATAGTTTTATAATTAACGGCTGCGGCTTTAATTATCAGTTATTTAATTTTGATTCAATTGGGTTTACCGGATCAGCAAATTCTAATTTAATTACAATGTCAGGCACCGCTCCTCCTGATTATACGATTTCAGCATTTCAAATGTATCTAAATGCAAATCTAAATGTTGGTTCCTATTTGTGGAGTAATTCTGCAAGTCCGCTTTCAATTACCGTACAGAATACCTCCCAAACATTTTACATAACGGGAAGTCAAGCCGGAGGCGGAATAACAAACATAACTCAATATGATTCTGTTGGCGGAAGAGTAAAAGGATATTATAGTGGCTCTGGTTGGGTCTCGAACTGCCTGTTTGATACTATAACAATAACTGGCTCCTTCGATGTCCTTCGAACCCAATAACCTTCCTTCTTTTCCTCCCAAAATTTCTTTCCTGTTCATTCCTTATTTAAGGGAAGATCATTCGGAAATTAGGGAGGCTTCTTCCGCTTACTATGCCCCAAACAGTTTTAAAAAATCATCCTGAGCCCGGTTGTAATCTTCCGGAATGCCGATGTCAATAAAATATTCATCGAAAGAAAAACCGTAAATGGGATGGGAGTGAAAATACTTTTCAAGAAAATCTTTTTCGAACGAAAATTTATCTGGCAAATTAAGCTTCTCAAATTCTTTGCGATTTAAAACATACACTCCTGCATTGATGTAACCGGTTTTCTGAAATTGCTTTTCGGTAAACGCGGTTATGCGGTTATCCGGATTTATTTCAACGCTTCCGTAGCGGTCGTAATTTTTTAATGGCTTCAGCGCAACCGTGCAAAGCGCGTTTTTTTTAAGATGTTCGAGGTAAAGATTTTTATACGGGATGTTAAAAAACGAATCGCCATTTATCACAAGAATATTTTCGGCATCAGAATGTTGCAGCGCGTTTTTAATTCCGCCACCGGTTCCGAGTGGTTCATCTTCTTCGGCAAAAATCAGTTGCCAGGTGTTTTCATTTTTCAGGCAATAATCAATTATCATTTCCTTTTTATAACCAACCGAAAAAATAAATTTCGTGATGTTGTGTTTTTGAAGATGCTTCAACTGGTAAGATAAAAACGGTTTTCCGTTTACCGGGGCCATTACCTTAGGAATATCGCTGATTAATTTTTGCAACCGCGTTCCCAATCCTCCGGCAAGTATGATGCAATCAGTGAGCATTATCAACGAATAACGAATTTGTTGCGAATTAACGAATAGTACCAACGAATAACGAATTTATTGCGAATTAGCGAATAGAGATGGTAATTCGTTAATTCGTTTTTTTTATTCGTTATTCGTTGATATATTAAACCGTCCATGAAGTTAATCCTCTTTGCACAAAAGAATACTTACGGAATTCACCGCCCGATTTTTTTACGGCTTCCATAACGCTGAAGCGTGTATTGCCGGGACAATAAAACACCATGAACCCGCCACCGCCCGCGCCCGAAATTTTTCCACCTGTAGCACCGGCTTTCTTCGCGGTTTCATACAGTTCATCAATATGTGAGTTTGAAATTCCGTCAGCCATCATTTTTTTATTGCGGAAACCAAAGTCGAGAATTTCGCCAATGGCATCAATGTCTCCTTTTAGCAAGGCTTCTTTCATCATCACAGCCTGTTCTTTTAAATGATGCATCGCTTCAATTGACTTTTCGTTTTTATTTATAACATTACGGCTTTGTTCTTCGATAATATCGGATGAAAAACGGCTGGTAGTTGTATAATAAAGGAGTAAATTATTCTCAAGCTCGTTCAGGTATTTTTCTTTAATGCGAAGCGGATTTACAATTACTTTATTGTTTGCGTAAAACTCCATAAAGTTTACACCGCCAAAAGCGGCTGCATACTGGTCCTGCTTTCCGCCTGCCATTTTTAAATCTTCGCGTTCAATTTCGTAAGCAAGATGCGCAATGTCATATTCGCCAAGAGGCAATTTGAGCCATTCGGCAAAAGCACCCACCACGGCAACTACCAGCGTTGACGAAGTTCCCAAGCCCGAACCTGCAGGAACATCTACAGAGGAAGTGAGTTTGAACGATAACGGCTTCTTTGCAAAATCTTTTACAATGCGGTTGTAAATTCCTTTGAATAAAATTAAATTTCCTTTAGGTTCAATAAATTCTTTTGCATCAAAAGTTTCATTTTCATTTTTATCAATAGAATTAAAAACTATTTTTCCATCGTTTGAAGGTTCAATGGTTGCACCGGCATAAAGCGAAATGCAGGCATTGAGAATAGCTCCGCCATAAATGTCGGAATAGGGGCTTACATCGGTTCCCCCGCCTGCGAGCCCAATCCGTAAAGGAGCTTTACTACGATAAATCATTTTAGAACAGAGATTTCAAGTAACTATTGTGTTAAAATAAATTGCCACAGATTCACAGATTATAAAATTAATCTTTTAGTAATTAATGAGTCTTCGCCAAAGTTGACTATCAAACCCAATGAGCATTTGGATATGGA
>JBIOHJ010000159.1:0-6029 GCA_044448905.1 Bacteroidia bacterium
ATACAAGATTACGCAGTTCCAAAGTTGATTGAAAAATATATTTTGGAAAACAAGATATAACTCGCAGTTTAATGCCCTCCCCTTTGGGGAGGGTTGGGTGGGGCTTTAATTATTCACCAGGTTCAAAAGTTTACTGATATCAGGAATTAAAATCACCTCAATCCTGCGGTTTTTTTTGCGGGCATCGGCATTATTTGCAGTATCAATTGGCAGGTATTCGCCTCTTCCAGATGGTGTAAGTTGTTTTGCTTCAATACCCGAATCCTTCAGTAATATTCTCACAACCGAAGTTGCGCGCAATACGCTCAAATCCCAATTGTCTTTCATGGATGAAGTGGAAATGGGAACATTATCGGTATGACCCTCTATCATCACTTTTATTTCCGGATTTTGTGCCAACACTTTCGCCAGCTCTTTTAATGCGGCTTCACCGGTTTTATCAACAACAATGCTTCCCGAAGCAAACAGCAAACGTTCTTCCATCGAAACATAAATCATCCCGTTTTTTTCCTGGATTGAAATTCCTTTGTCTTTATAACCAATCAGCGCATCGGAAAGAGTTGACTTCAACGATTTCATCACCGAATCGCGGCTGTTTATTAACGATTCAAGCTCATTAATCCGCACTTCACGGCTCTTAAGCGCTCCGATACTTTCATTTAACGCTGCTTCTTTCTTTTTCAGCTCATCTTCTTTTAAAAAGAGTTCTTCCTGTGCTTTTTGTAATTCGGCCAAAACTTTACGGGTTTCTTCGGCTTTGCCGGTTGATAATTTTTCGTTGTTTGTAAGAAGTTTTTCATACGAATCGTTCATTTCATGGTAAAGCGAGGTCAGCCTGCGATAAGCATATCCCGATTCGGAAGTATCTTTTTCCAGCCCTGATACATCGCGTTTTAAATCTTCGAGCGATTTGTTTAGTTCATTGTTTTTGGTGCTCAGTTCAAGATTTTCTGCCCGCATATTTGATAAGATTTCTTCACATTTATCTTTCCGCGATGTCATATCTTCCAATTTACTGGCGGGAACGCAGGAAGTTAAAACAGAAACAGGCAATAAAATTTTAATGATTACGTTTCTTCTGAGGTCATTCATATTCATTTTTAATTAAGAAGTTTTCAACAATTGGGTATTAATTTTGTAGTAAATTACTAACTGCAAAATTGATAAAACATAATTAGTATAGCAGCGTAAAAGGTTAGGAGTTATAAACATCATGACAACACTCAGCAAAAACTGGATTACGGAGAGTCACATTGATTTTGAATACAAAAAGTACATGCTGCTCGCATACCTGCAGCATGTGAGCGAGCATTTTACTGAAACTAAATTATATCCTTCACTGAGCGAGCTGGTCTCTCATTATACCAATTTGATTTTACTTAGAGAAAATAAAAAGAACATGCTCGACAGCTTTCCTGAGCGGTTATCCGGTGCCGACCTTAAGAATTTTAAAGTCATTTATGAAAAGATTCTGGATGACGACCTGTTGATGCAGGAAATTGAAAGCATCATCACGTTTTCAATTCCGCAATTTGAGAAATATCTTACTGAAGGAAAAAAGATTTATGATTTTATTGAAAAAAAAATAAATATTTACCCGGTAGGAATTATGCCTTTGCAGATTAATGAAGGATATATTTTTCTCAGAACAGGAAAAGATACTGAAACAAAAATATTTGAATACCAGGTAACGCTTTTCGAAAATCCCGATGAAAAATACCGCGGCATTTATATGCAATATGTTTGCTCGTACGAAAAATCGCTGAACAATACTTTTGAAAATATTAAAAGTGATTTATTGCAGTATCGTAAAAGGTTACCCAATCCCGCAACGTATGTCATCGAAACAGGATTAACCATTCCGCTCGAAGAAACTTTTTTGCCAATGGCAAAACGTACTCTTATGAAGTATGTAGCTGAGCAAGGGGTTAATTAATTATTGTCTGACTTTTTCATAGAGGATGATTTTCATAAAATGAACGCTTCCCAAATTTTTTTACCTGCTATCCGTTATTAAACCAGCTATCCGGTTTCAATTTATCTTACAATCTTTGTATTGCTTTATTAACAGTGCATGGGAAAAAAGTTTTTTTTAGTCGTTATAATGCTTTATTTTTTTATAAACGGAAATGCTCAGCCTATTTCCAATGCACGGCAGCATTATATAAGTACCAAAAGCGATACCGTTAGCATTGATTCGCTAAGTCTGATTCCTCAAACATTTTTTTTAATGAATGATTCAGGAATAATAATTAATACCGCTTCTTATACGATTGATTATTCAAATGCTCTTTTAATCTGGAATAAAAATTCGATTTTATTTTCAGAAATAAAAACCGACAGCATTAAAGCAATTTACCGTGTGTTTCCCGTTTTATTTACTCAGAGATTAACACACAAGGAAAAAAGGATAATTGAACAAAATTATTCTGGACTGTATAACCCCTTTGAGTACAAGGAAAATCAACGAAACACCGAAGTTTTTAAAATGGAAGGTTTAACAAAGAACGGGAGCATATCCCGTGGCGTTAGTTTTGGCAATAATCAGGATGTGGTGGTTAACTCCAGTTTGAATTTGCAATTAGCCGGAAAGTTGAATGATGAGGTGGAGATTCTTGCGGCTATTACCGATAATAACATTCCTGTGCAGCCAGAAGGAAATACGCAGCAATTAAACGATTTTGATAAAGTGTTTATCCAACTATCAAAAAACAAAACAAAACTCATTGCCGGTGATTTTGACCTCACGCGACCAAACAGTTATTTTATGAACTTTAATAAAAAGGGGCAGGGTGGAGTTTTTGCAACGGAATTTAATTTTAATCAATTAAAAACATCACCTGTAATGCGGGCTGCTGCCAGTGCGGCTGTATCAAAAGGAAAATTTGCGCGAAATGTTTTCAACGGACTTGAAGCCAACCAGGGCCCCTATAAACTTCATGGTGCTGATAATGAATCGTACATTGTTATTCTTTCGGGCTCCGAAAAAATTTTTATTGACGGTGTGCAAATGACTCGCGGCCAGGAATATGATTATGTGATTGATTACAATACAGCCGAAATTATTTTTACAACTAAACAACTCATCACTAAGGACAAAAGAATTGTTGCCGAATTTCAATACTCCGACAAAAACTATGCACGCTCTTTAATTTATTTAAACGATGAACTGGATATTCAAAAATTCCGTTTGCGGATGAATATATATTCGGAACAGGATAGTAAAAATCAGCCATTGTTACAGGATTTAAGTGACGATGAAAAAAAACTTCTTGCCGATGTTGGGGATAGTCTTCAGAACGCACTAACGCCCAATATTGACAGTGTGGCATTTAATGCAAGCGAAGTATTGTATGCAAAAATTGATTCGGCAGGATATGTATTTTACCGTTATTCAACTGATTCAACAATTGCTCATTTCCGTTTAGGGTTCAGTAACGTGGGTATGAATATTGGAAATTATATACAGGTAAACAGCAGTGCAAACGGCAGAGTGTTTCAGTGGCTGGTGCCTCTCAATGGAATTCCACAGGGACAATATGAACCGGTTACTTTATTAATATCACCCAAGCAACAGCAGATGGTAACATTTGGCGGAGATTATTTGCTTTCGGAAAACAGCAAAATAACGGTGGAGGGGGCCCTAAGTAATTATGACATCAACTTGTTTTCGAAAAAAGATAAAAGCAACGATGCCGGTTATGCTGCCTCGGCCGGCTACCAACAAACTTTCGGTTTGCAAGCAGATAAAAAAAATGGATGGAAACTAAATACCGGGTTTAAGTTTGAACATATCGACAAACAATTCGTACCCATCGAAACTTTTCGTAACACTGAATTTACAAGAGACTGGAATCTTACGAATCTTGTAATAAATGAAAATGAAAATTCGGGTTCATTGTTGCTGGGATTGAACAAGCAAAATCAGCAAAGCATCAATTACCAGCTCAAAACTTTTTTGAAAGGCAGCCAATATCACGGTTACATGAATGCATTAAACGGAGTGGTGAATTACAATACTTTTAGACTGGCGTTTAACGGAAGCTACCTTACAACCTCCGGCACATTAAGCAAGACAAATTTTTTGCGCAGCAATACCGACCTTTCATCGCGCTTATTGCGTGGAGAAAAAATAATTATTGGCGCCAGATATGAACAGGAGCGTAATAAAATTTTTGATTTAATTGCCGACACCATGCAACAAAACAGTTTCTCATATCAGCAAGGGCAATTTTATTTAGCAACGTCCGATACATTAAAAACCCGATTCAAAACAGATTATTCTCGAAGGTACGATTATGCAGTGCGAAACAATGCATTTAAAAACACAACGGTCGCAGATAATGCTTCGGCTTCGCTTGAGTTCAATAAAAACCCAAACAACCGTTTGGCTCTCTCGGCAACTTATCGTGAGCTTAGGATTATTGACACTCTGCTTACAGCACAAAAAAAAGAAAACTCATTACTGAACCGTGTTGAATATAATTTACAGCTTTTTAAAGGTGCTGTTGTTTCTACCACTTATTATGAAGCAGGAACCGGGCAGGAACTGAAAAGAGAATTTTCGTATGTTAAAGTGACAGATGGCACAGGCGTTTATACTTTTAATGATTATAACGGTGATGGTATCCCGCAGCTTAACGAATTTGAAATTGCCGCCTTCCAAGACCAGGCGAACTATATCCGCGTATTTACGCCCACAAATGAATTCATAAAAACACATACCAACCGACTAAACCAGGTTTTTAATCTTAATCCGATTGCAGCTGTTGACCGTGAAAAAAGATTTGGAAAATTTCTTTCACTTTTTGCCGACCAGTTTTCAATGCGTGTGGAGAACAAAACGCTCGAAGAGGATTTGATGAAATCGCTCAACCCTTTTCTGGAAACTGTTTCGGATTCTACTTTAATTTCAACAGCTTCATCGTACCGAAATACTTTTTTCATCAACCGCTCTGGCGATTTGGGAATTGATATTACGTATGAAGCCAACCGTAACAAATCACTGCTGGTAAACGGTTTTGAATCCCGCATTTTAAATGAATGGAATTCAAACATACGGTGGAACCTGTCGCATACCCTGAGCATTAACCTTTTTGGTGAAAATGGAAAAAAACAAAATAAATCAGATTATTTCTCGACACGCGATTTCCTTATTGACTATTATTCGACAGAGGGAAAATTTAATATTCAACCTGGCGCCCGGTTCCGGACAAGCCTTGTTTATGAATTCAAATTCAAGAAAAATACATTGAGCGATTTACACGAAAAATCAGAACAGCACAAAACAGGAGTTGAGATGAGATACAGTTCCGTAAAGCGCGGAATTATTTCGGGAAAAATAGATTTTATTCAGATAAATTATAATGCAGAGGAAAATACTTCTATAGCATATGAAATACTTGAGGGATTAAAAAAAGGAAAAAATATAACCTGGAATGTTTCATTGCAACGCAATCTGTCAGGCAACGTGCAAATGAGTTTGAATTATGAAGGCAGAAAATCAGAAAACATAAAACCCATTCATACAGGTGGTGTACAGGTGCGGGCATATTTTTAATTTTCGTTTACCTTATTTTTGGAGCCATGAAACTTAAATTATTTCAGGTAGATGCATTTACCAATAAAATTTTTAGTGGTAACCCCGCAGCAATTTGCCCGTTGGAGAAATGGCTGCCCGATGACACGATGCAAAAAATTGCCAATGAAAATAACCTGGCTGAAACTGCTTTTTATGTAAAAAAGGCAGATGATTACGAACTGCGTTGGTTTACTCCCGTCAAAGAAGTTGATTTATGCGGGCATGCTACACTTGCAACTGCGTTTGTGTTGTTTGAATTTTTCAAATACAATAAGCCTCAAATTAATTTTCATACCCGTAGTGGGGTTTTAACGGTGGAAAAGGAAAAGGATTTTTTAAAAATGAATTTTCCAAAAGATAATATTCAGAAAATTGAATCATTACCGCAGATTACAGAAGCTATAGGAATCAAACCCCTCGAAACTTATAAAGGCAGGGATGATTATAT
>JBIOHJ010000160.1:0-5910 GCA_044448905.1 Bacteroidia bacterium
AAATTTTAAATCTTGTTTCATGTTAATTTCTTTGTTAATAATCACAAATCAATATGAATAAGCAGCTAAAGTAATAACCGTTAATATTGTGTAAAAATACGACATACTACATAATGAGAATTATTAAATTCAGTTTTTTCTTCTTTTTCATTACTATTTTTAACTTGTATGCAGGTGCTGATATTAAATCAGACCCCGACTCTTCGAGGTATAAATGGATAAAAGGCAAGAAATATATTTTGCACCAGGTTAAAAATAAAGAAACCTGGAGCAGTATTGCAAAAAGATATGTAGTTTCATCAAATGATGTTATGAACGCTAATATCGGTGTATCTGATCTTAAACCCGGGCAGATCATAAATATTCCTGTAATGCCTGCAGCTACTGCTACTACCGCAGCAAAAACAAATCAGGATCCTGAAACCGAACCGAAAAATAAAACGGCAATTCTTTACACGGTTCTTGAAAATGAAACATTATACAGCATTTCGAAAAAATTTCATGTTTCTGTTGAACAAATTATGGCATGGAACAGGCTGCAAAGCGATGCCGTTGCCAAAGGACAAAAGATCGTTGTAAAATATATAAATGGTAATGAAAAACCAGAAGCAAAAAAAGTTGCAGGAAATAATTTGGATCAACCGGTTTCACCGGATAAGATATTGAATGAAAAAAATATCGCAAAAGATTCTGACGAAAACTCTATTGTGACAACAGAAAAACGTCCGGCTATAGCACAGCCGGTTGAAACAACAGCCATTTCAAAACCGTTAAACACCAATGTGCGTGCCTCCTCTCCCGATCCGGACACCGCAATAGTTTCTCGTTCGTTAGTTAAAATAGGAAGCAAAAACAGCAACGGAAAATCATTAATGCAGGTTACAGAGTCGGGTATTTGCACTTGGCTGAATGATGGAAATGTAAGCCAGTCGAAATTTTATGCTTTGCACCGGACTGCACCAACCGGCACAATTATTAAAGTTGTCAATAAGATGAACTTAAAATATGTTTTTGTAAAAGTTGTTGGTCTATTACCTGATACTGGCGATAACGATAAAAGTATCATAAAGATTTCGCAAACTGCCGTAAACAAGTTGGGCGCTTTGGATGCGCATTTTCATGTTGAGCTGAGCTATGGAGTGATGCAGTGAGCGAAAATTTCATTGTATGTTCAACGTTCAACTTTGTTATTTGATCTTTTCGTTTTTATCCTGAACTTTGAATAAATGACACTTATAAAAGCAGGTATTATCAGGGAAGAAAAAATTCCTCACGAAAAACGTGTTGCCTTAACACCAGATCAATGCAAATTGATTTTGCAGGAATACCGTAATGTGGAAATTACTGTTCAGCCTTGCGATTACCGCTGTTACACCAATGATGAATATACTGCAGCCGGAATTGTGTTAAAAGAAGATGTATCGCATTGTGATGCCCTGTTTGGAATTAAAGAAGTTCCTCTGGCAAAATTAATTCCTCAGAAAAAATATTTATTTTTTTCGCACACTGTAAAACAACAGCCGCATAACCGGCAAATTTTAAAAACTATCCTCGATAAAAAAATTCAGCTAATAGATTACGAATGTATGGTTGATAAAAATGATAACCGTGTAATCGGATTCGGGCGTTTTGCCGGGATTGTTGGCGCTTACAATGGTTTGATGGCATATGGAAAAAAATATAATTTATTTGAACTGAAGCCGGCACATTTATGTCATGATAAAAAAGAATTGTATGCGCAAACAGATCAAGTCCGCTTGCCGAATATTAAAATAGTAGTTACTGGCAGCGGACGGGTTGCCAACGGAGCCTGCGAAACAATGGGCGCAATGAATATACGGAGAGTAACCCCTTATGAATTTTTAAATTATACATTCCGGGAGGCAGTTTACACACAATTACACTCCGAAGATTATTATGTTGCAAAAGATAAATCACCTTTCAGTGCATATGAGTTTCACCATCACCCCGAAGATTTTACCTGCACTTTCAGCGATTCAAATTCGTATACAACTATGTGCGATTTGCTGATACATTGCACGTATTGGGATCCGCGGGCAGATATTTTGTTCACAAAATCGCGCATGCGTGACCCTGATTTCCGGACCAGTGTAATTGCCGATGTAACCTGTGATTTAAACGGAAGCATCCCTTCTACTACCCGGTTAACAACCATCGAAAATAAATTTTGCGGTTATGATCCGATTACCGAACTCATGATAGATCCTTTTGACAAAAAAGCAATCACCATGATGGCAATTGATAATTTACCCTGCGAGCTTCCGCGAGATTCGTCAGAAGGTTTTGGCAAACATCTTTTTGAACGCGTCCTGCCATCTTTATTTGGTAATGATAATGACGGATTGATTGAACGGGCTTCGATAACAAAAGATGGAAAACTAACAGAGCGGTTTGGCTATTTAAAAGATTATGTAAATGGTTTCTGAATTAAACCTTGACCGAACTGTTTACACTTTTCAAAAGCGAAATCGTTTTTTCAGGATTTGTTGAAGCAAAAACTGTATTTCCCGCAACTAAAACATCAGCACCTGCTTTTATTAATTTGGGCGCATTTTGCAAATCAACGCCACCGTCAATTTCAATTAATGCTGAAGATTTTTTTTGAAGAATGAGTTCTTTCAGTTCAGAAATTTTATGGTAGGTATTATCAATAAATGATTGTCCGCCAAAACCCGGGTTTACACTCATCATACATACTAAATCAATTTCAGCAATGATTTCCGATAAAACTGAAACGGCAGTATGCGGATTAACCGCCACACCTGCTTTCATTCCTGCTTTATGAATTGCCTGTACAGTTCTGTGCAAATGCGTGCATGCCTCATAGTGCACCGAAAGAATATTAGCACCCGCATCTTTGAAAGCTGCAATATAACGGTCGGGATCTGTTATCATCAGGTGAACATCCAGGGGTTTTTCGGCATGTTTGCTGACGGCTTTAATTACAGGAATTCCAAAAGAAATATTCGGAACAAAAACTCCGTCCATTACATCGAGGTGAAACCAGTCGGCTTCGCTTTTATTAACCATTTCAATGTCTTTCGAAAGATTTGCAAAGTCAGCCGACAGGAGTGATGGTGCGAGTATTGGCATTTAGAATTTATATTTAACAGGCAGATAAAAGATATCTGCGTAAAATTAATAAAAATCTGAAACTACTTTTTTGCGGTAAACCTTTCGTACTTCGATTTGATATACACAGCCAGCTCGTATTGTGTCCACATTTTCATCATTTCATCGGTTATGTTTAAATATCCTGCAAACTCATCATATTTTTCGGCCGGCAAATTAATAAGCTTATTCTTGTCATAAAGTCTGAATAATTCTTTAAGCAAGTCGTTTCTTTTCTCATTATTCCATAATTGTGCAGCCCTGCGTTTATCTTTTTCTTTTTTGCTGTATTGCTGATACAATGCAGTAAGCGGTGAACTCCATGCATCAATTCCAGTCAAACGGTAATTTTTTTCATCATAACCCAATTGCTGAATGTCGCTTTCGATGGATTTAAGATTGCGTTCGGGAAAAATTTCAACTTCCTGTAAATCTCGTTTCAGCTTCGAAAGAGGAATTGTAACTGAAAAATGATTTCGGAAAACCGAATCGGTAAAACATATTTTTTTTATGGTGTAACCAATGGCACTGATGAGTACGGTATCATTTTTAAAAACACTAATCTGAAAAGTTCCATCATTGTTTCCAAATATCCCCTGACCGGTAGAAAGATTTACAACCATTAAAGCAGGCAATGAAATTGCAGGAATTTCGGTATCAATTACTTTTCCCTGAATATTGATTCTGCTTTGACCGGTAACCTGGGCAAATGAAAATCGGGATAATATCATTTGCGAAATAAAAGGGATTACAAAATAAGCTGCTGCTTGAATTTTCATAACAATGAAATGCCAACGCAACATTACATAAATAATTATTAAAATTGATGAAAATACAGGGAATAAAAAAATTGAAAAAATTAATCCTTAAATTAACTCAGCAGATAAAACAGGCTTTAGTTTATACGTGCTATTGCCCTGTTCCACCACCGATTTAGCAGCGTCAAAATCCAGAACAAGTTTATACACTTGTCCCGCTAAAAGATCCTGATGAAGATTTAATTTCAAACCTGTTTCATCCTGGCTCGAAAGCGAAAGCGGGTAAATTGTTCCACCAATTTTTACTGTATTATTTGCACCAAGAATTAAGCGCACTTGCGAAATTTTTCCAACAGGAAATATTGCCGAATCAAGAGCTGCATTAGCGCTATCCTGTAAAAGCAATAAATCATAAATACTATCTGCAACAGCAAAAGTTATCCAACCCGTTACATCCGAATGAACCTCAACTCCTGTTACCTGCACATTCACTTCTTCATAGGCTGCGGGAGCGTCCTTTAATTCTACAATAAGAGTGGCTGTACTTTGTCTATCCTTACTGCAGGAAAATAAAATCAGCACCAATCCTGTTATCGCAGCAAGAACAATAATTGTTAACCGATTCATTTTTTTTATTTAAAATTAGTAAATTTTTTATTCCGGAATGAAAAGAAATTTACATTTCTTACACCCGGATTACCCGAGGTAAGTTTTTAAAATTTTACTGCGCGAAGTATGTTTTAACCTGCGAATTCCTTTTTCTTTTATTTGCCTTACCCGCTCGCGTGTCAGATCAAAACGTTCTCCTATTTCTTCCAACGTCATGGGAGGCGCTCCGGGTTCCAAACCAAAATAAAGCCTTATCACATCGGCTTCGCGGGGAGTTAATGTGGTAAGCGCGCGTTCAATTTCCCTGCGCAACGATTCAGTCATTAACTGATTTTCGGGTGATGCATGATCTTCGCCCGGAATCAAATCGAGCAAACAACCGTCTTCGCCCTGCAAAATTGGCGCGTCCATAGAAAGATGTCTGCCGGACGAACGCATCGTATCGCGGATATCATCGGTTGAAATGGAAAGAACTTTTGCTATTTCATCGTTAGTAGGTTCGCGTTCAAAATCTTGTTCGAGCTGGCTGAATGTTTTATTTATTTTGTTGATGTAACCTATTTTATTGAGCGGCAATCTTACAATGCGTGATTGTTCGGCTAAAGCTTGTAAAATTGACTGACGGATCCACCATACAGCGTAAGAAATAAATTTAAAACCACGCGTTTCATCAAAGCGCTGTGCGGCTTTTATTAAACCGAGGTTTCCCTCATTTATAAGGTCACCTAAAGTAAGACCTTGATTCTGGTACTGTTTTGCCACCGAAACCACAAACCGCAAATTGGCTTTGGTTAATGCTTCGAGCGCACTGTGATCGCCTTCTCTTATTAAGCGTGCTAATCTGGCTTCATCTTCGGGCTGAATTAGTTTTACTTTGCCAATTTCCTGTAAATACTTATCTAACGAAGCCGTCTCGCGGTTAGTGACTTGTTTTGTAATCTTTAATTGTCGCATAGTAAAGGTGAAACGCCTGCAACAACACAGAGTTACAACGAAAACTATAAGCCCGTTTTAATGGCTGTAAGGAATTAATAAAACCTATATTTAATGCCCTAAAAAAATAACAGCAATCGTGTTTTCAATTACAGAAATCTTACAAAGGGTTTTGGTGGAAAAAATAAACTGATGAAAGTTTATGAAAATTTTAAGAAAAATATTCCTTATTGCTCTTGACTACTGATTTCCTGACAATTAAAAACAGAGTAATGAGAAAGAAGAATCAAGCCTGCGCAGTAGGTCCGCCAAAATTCATCGGAATTGCCATTCCTTCGGTTTGTTTAATGGTACCGTGGACGCTTTCGTACTTGCTGATGTTATCGGTCAAAGCAGTCAGCAAACGCTTGGCATGTTGCGGAGTTAATACAATGCGCGATTTTACTTTGGCTTTGGGAACACCGGGCATTACTTTAAC
>JBIOHJ010000161.1:0-5413 GCA_044448905.1 Bacteroidia bacterium
AATTAAACACATCAAAGCGTATAAAATTTATTTTTTTATGTTTCTTTTTTTTTATTGGTGTGTGTACCGTTCTATCCCTTATTTTTTAAACTGAATTAATCCCTTCTTCGTTATGCGTCATGCTTTGGCGACCCGCTAACATCAACCGACCTGCAAGAAACGAACAGCAAAAAATAAAAAACAATATCATTCGTTAGACGAAAAGAAAACCAACAATCAATGTCAAAATTAAAATCACTTTCTGCTTTTCTTACAACAATTGTTTTAATGTTACTTGCTCACAATGCTTTTTCTTGCAGCATGTATAAAGTAACTATCAACGGAAAAACAATGGTTGGTAACAACGAAGACAGTTGGGGGCGAGATGCAAGAATTTGGTTTGAGCAAGGAACAAACGAAAAATTTGGTGTTGTATGTATGGGTTATGCACGGAAACAACACTCAGATGGAGCAATGAATGAATACGGACTTGTGTTTGATGCTTTTTCAATGCCTTACAAACCCAACATTCCGGAAAGAGACCCAAATAAAAAAGATTTTGCTTACTCACATATCAAAACCATCATGCAGCAATGCAAAACAGTTGATGAAGTTTATGCGTTTCTTAAAGAATTGAACTTACATGTCCTTAACGGCAGCATAATTTTTTATGGTGGTATGCTTTTATTTGTGGACAAGACAGGAAAATATCTGGTTGTTGAAGCCAGTAAAATGACATTCGGCAATGACGACAAATTTGCTTTGGCAAACTTCAGTATTGCAGACACCAAAGATTTGAGCACCATAAAAACGGAACGATATTGTAAAGGTGTTGCCTTTTTGAACAATAAGAAACTGGACACAAGCCTTTCTTTTTGCACTGCTTTGTCTGACACAATGAGTGTGAACAGAGCAAAAGTTGGTGATGGCACACTTTATACAAGTATTTATGACCTTGAAGAAGGACTTATCCACCTTTATTTCTTTCATGACTTCAGCAAGCGTGTAACTTTTAATCTAAAAGAAGAACTTACAAAAGGTGACCATTCATACGCTTTTGTTGAGTTGTTTCCTGACAATCATACCTTTAAAAAATTCCTTGACTATAAAACACCACAAAACAGCAAGACGATATTTGCATTCGTTGTAACTTGTGGCCTGTTATTCTTCTTTTCATTCGTGTTCTTTCTGATTAATTTTTTCAGGTCATCAAATTCCAATTACAGATATTTGAAACTTGGTTTGTCTGCATTAAGTATTGCTTTGTGTGTATATGCTTATGTGCTTCTCAGGAATGAAGGAATTTATTATTTCCCTTCACCATACAATGACGGACATTCATTTATTGTTGCAATGACTTCGTATCTGCCATTTGTTTTGCTCATCGCCATTATACCATTGCTGGATGTTTTGGTAAAAATATTCCGACAAAAAAATTGGAATTGGTTTGCTAAGTACTTATTCGCAACAAACAGTTTCGCTTTCATTATTCTGATTGGACTTTTTGTTTACTGGAAACTGTTTGACATATTCGGCTAACATGAAACGACACAATACTGAACTTCTAATAAACAGTTGTGCGAACTTCGGGCAGACGAACTCCGAACGGGCAGTAGCACGAACGCATAACATAAAGCTTAAAAGAAATAAAAAAAAGAAGGGCTTTGATAGGTAAACAAAGAGTTGTGGTTCTAATAAACAGTGTAGGTAAACGAACAGTGGTGCTTCCTCCATAGGAGTCCCTACGGGATAAACCCTTCTTTTTTTTACTTCGCTTTCACACAGTCCGGCTCATACAGCCACTGGCTGTATGCCCTCCCTTCTTCGTTATCCGCAACCTTAACCGCTCCGATTGAACTGTGTGCTAACATCAAACGACATGACAACAATGACAACATCAAAATAAAAAACTAAAATCATCATGGCAAAAGAAAAATTAAATTTAAAAGATGGCGACTCCTGTAATGTTGTTGGAGGAACTCACAAAGGAAAGTCAGGAACGGTTAGGGATGTTAACACAAGTAAAACAGGAAATATCAGTATCACTGTTGTTCAGCAGAATGGGGACAGGTTTAAAACGCTTGGGAGGAATGTAGAAGTTAAGAAAAAATAAAATTCAATAATCATCATCACATGCAATCAAGAAAAGAACATTGGGAGAAAGTTTACGCAACTAAACAACCTCACGAAGTAAGTTGGACACAAGAGTTACCAAAAACATCTTTGGACTTGTTGCATAGTTTTAATTTACCAAAGACAGCCAGCATCATTGACATTGGTGGTGGCGACAGCAAACTTGTTGACTATCTTCTTGATGAAGGTTTTGAAAACATTTCGGTGCTTGACATTTCAGAGAACGCAATTGATAGAGCAAAGCAACGACTTGGCGACAAGGCAACGAAAGTAAATTGGATTGTAAGTGATGTAACAGAGTTTCATCCCTCAACAACTTTTGATTGTTGGCACGACAGAGCAACCTTTCATTTTCTCACAGGTTCGGACGACATGAATACTTATCTCACAACTGCACGACAAGCAGTAAATGGTTTTATGGTAATCGGAACTTTCAGCGACAAGGGACCAAAGAAATGTTCAATGCTTGATGTTCATCAATACACCGAAGAAGAATTGCAACAACAACTTGAAAATGGTTTTGAAAAAATAAAGTGTGTAACAGAAGACCACACAACACCATTCAACACGACACAGAATTTTCTTTTCTGCTCATTCAAACGACACGACAACTAAACGATGAAAGGTTTCACAGCTTCTAATAAACTACTCTGCGGACTTCTAACTGACGAGCTTCGGACGAACAGCAAGGCAGCGGATAACATCAAGATTAAAAGAAATAAAAAAAAGAAGGGCTTTGAGAGGTAAACATCCGCCTAAGGCGGACTAATAAATAGTGTAGGTAAACGAACAGTTGTGCTTCCTCCATAGGAATCCCTACGGGATAAACCCTTCTTTTTTTTACTTCGCTTTCACACAGTCCGGCTCATACAGCCACTGGCTGTATGCCCTCCCTTCTTCGTTATCGGCAACCAATTGGCCACACGCCAATTAACGAGCTTTCGGAATTCCAAGTAATTTTACCTTGCAGCGAAATTTAAACTAGTTCAAGAAATAAACTCAAAATTGAAAATAATAAAAGCTAAATGAAAAACCTGATAATTATTATTTCTGCATTTATCTTCTTTGCGTCCTGCAAAAAAAATGAATGTGAAGATGCGGAGGGAAACTTAACTGCCGAAGAACTTTCGTGGTTATCTTACGCTGGAGGAGAAAGTATAGAGTTCAAGAGCAACAATAATCTCCGGGACACATTTTATGTAGGAAACAAAACCAATTATGATTATCTGGTTTCGTCATCCGGTTGTAACGCTCATCAGCAATCCATAAGTTGTAAAATCCAAAATCATGCAACTACAAGTTTTGTTATATGGACAAAACATAAAAACGAATGGAGCCCTGAAGGAAAGGCCTTAATAGCAACAAGTAGTGATGTTTTTGTTTTTTCGGATTACAGCCCTCAAAATAATATTCTGATAAATGGAAATATTTATAATAATGTGTATGTAATGGCAGTGGATACTCCAGCCCCTAACCCCAAACATATCTGGCGAATATATTATACAAAGCAAACCGGAATTTTGCGATATGATTTTACACAGGGGGAACAATGGGAGAAAATTAATTAGTTGATTTATTATAAATATTAGCCCTAACAGCAATGCGCAATAATAAATAACGATGATAAATTATTTCATACAAATTGAGTGTACTTCAAACTGTTGTACTTGAAATTAACCACAAGGCCGCCGATAACAAAAAGATTAATGCAGTTTAAAAAAGAAGGGCTGCATAACGCAGGATAGTTTCTGCAAGAAATAAACTGTCTGCATGTGCATGAAAATGCAACCTCCTTTGCGGTAAATAATTTTACTTTTCGTTGCATTTTCTTGCGGGAACTGTGTAGCTTCGATTCCTTCTTTTTTAAACTGCATTAATCCCCGAAACGTTAGCTGCAAGCCATAAAATGTTTCAATGAGACTTTTAATTCAACTCTTTTTAATTGAAATATTAATTTCCTGCAGCCATCCTCTTGAGAAAAGCAAAATAATAGGTTTATGGACAATGGAAGATCCATCGAAAGGAAAATTACCGATTGTTGATACAATAGCATTTCTTTCAAATGGAACTTCAACCACAAGAGTTTACATGAAAGAAACATTACAACAATCCTTTACAGTGAAATACGATATTGACGAAGAGAATCATTTATTAATTGTTTCGAGTGACTCGTCACAAGATTCTATTAAAATAGTTGAACTTAATTCGAAACATCTAATACTTAAGCCTCTTAAACTCCAAGGCTTTGCTAAATATATTCGATTATAAAAGTAATAGACTGTAGCTAACATAAAGGTTGCCGGCAATGGCGCGGAGTGCGCAGTACTCCCGGCCTTGAGGCTTCGCCTTATCCAGATCCCGATAGACTTCGGCGTGAGCTCAGTCGAACGCTATCGGGACTATCGGGATAAGGCCGGGTTGATTTTTTTTTCTATCTTTCACCTGCTAACCAGCAGCGGCCTGCTTCGTCAGTAACTGTTGCGCTACTGAGGCAAGCCCTGAAACGTTATCCGCAATTATTGCGCTCCGATTGAACATTGTGCTAATTTGAAACTGAAAATAAATAAATTAACAATGACAACAGCAAATAGAATTCTGACAAGTGTGTTACTCATTGCAATAACAGTAACACTTTTCTCCTTTGACCTACCGACAGGTTGGTTCAAAGCGGGCAGCAAACCAAGTAGCTATGATATGGGTATTGACAAAGGTTCGGGTCAGGACGGCAAGGACGTAGCTACCATTAAGTCCACTAATAAAAAGATTGATGGTTTCGGAACTTTAATGCAAACCAGTTCGTCTCAAAAATATCTCGGACAAAGAGTTCGTATGACTGGATTTGTGAAATCAGAAGATGTAAAGGAAAAAGCGGGCCTTTGGTTTAGAGTTGACCAGGCAGATTCAAAAAAATCACTTGCTTTTGACAATATGTATGACAGACCAGTTACAGGAACAACTGACTGGAAGAAGTATGAAATTGTTTTAGATGTTCCATTCAATGCGTCAAAACTTGCTTATGGTGCATTGCTTGCGGGCACCGGCCAAATCTGGTTTGATAATTTGAATTTTGAAATTGTTGACTCAGCAATTTCAACAACAGGGCGAAAGGAAAATAAAGAACCAGTCAATCTTAATTTTGAGAAGTAGTATTGTATTAAGTGTGTGCGGACTTCAAACAGTTGTGTCTTGTGGACAGAGTATAACTGCGGATAGCATGAACTGTGGTTAAAAACAAGTATTTTTAGATAAATATTTTTCATCATAAGGCGGTTTGGATTTAGCGATTGCCCCCGCTCGTCCT
>JBIOHJ010000162.1:0-5218 GCA_044448905.1 Bacteroidia bacterium
ACAATTTAGTGACTATTAAATTATTATCCTTAAACATAAACCCTCAATAAGAAGGTCTCTGCATAATAACTGAATAAATAAAGGCCTGCCTTAAATTAAATTCACCATGTAATATTTTCCATTCTGAAGGCTCCGTTTTTTCTGATTGATATTCAGTTTCGAAAGGGTTAGGTATGGTTGTTTGATTTAATTCCTTATGAAAGTAAGATGCTGTTGATGCATTTTCATCAACCAATGTTTCAAGTGATTTGCTTGCTGATGCTTCAAGTTGAACTGTAGTATTGCGAGAAACAGGTTTACCAGGTTTGTTTTTTACAGGGATCGCAGTAACTTCAGGTCTTCTTAGTTCCTCTTTGGTTTTGTTAACAAGTTCTTCAAATTTTTTGCTCAGTGTATTTTCGACAGGTTGTTCATTACCTTGCCGGGGACGGTTTGTTTTTACTTTTTGATAATTCTGGTAAACCAAGTACGCTATTCCTACCAGTATATAAAAAACAATTTTAAAATCTTCCATTCAGTTCTTTCAGAAATTGGGACAGCAAAGCAAAAGAAAAAAATTACAAAAAAAAAATATTTGCATTTATTTTATAAAAGATTTCAACAAATCACAAAATCAGTTGATTCCGTTTGCTTTAAAACTTATTTTTGCCCATTCTAAAAAAGAAACGCATGCGGTTAAATTCATTGCAGATAAAAGGCTTTAAAAGTTTTGGTGATAAAGTAATCGTTCATTTTGATAAAGGAACCACTTCGATTGTCGGACCAAACGGATCCGGCAAATCAAACATTGTGGATGCGATGCGTTGGGTATTAGGCGAACAAAAAACGCGGATGTTGCGCTCCGAAAAAATGGAAAACATCATTTTCAACGGAACCAAAACCCGCAAGCCCGCTAACCTTGCTGAAGTAACTATAACATTCGAGAACACTAAAAACATTCTTCCGGTTGAATATTCTACCGTGAGTATTACGCGCAAATTATTCCGTACAGGCGACAGCGAATATTATTTAAATGATATGCCCTGCAGGCTTAAAGATATTGTTGACCTGTTTCTGGATACCGGAATCGGACCTGACTCCTATTCTATTATTGAATTGAAAATGGTTGACGAAATTTTAAATGATAAACAAAATACTGTAAAAATTTTGCTCGAAGAAGCAGCCGGAATTTCAAAATATAAACTAAGGAAGAAACAAACTTTGCAGAAGTTAGAAGAAACTGACAATGATCTTAACCGTGTAAATGATCTTTTATTCGAAATTGAAAAAAGCCTAAAACAACTGGAAGGCCTGGCAAAGAAAACAGCGCGATTTTATCGTTTAAAAGATGAGTACAAAGAATCAAGCGTGCTTTTAGCTTTTCATAATACTGCTTCATTTAAAAACAATCTTATTGATCTGCAAAAAAAAGAACAGTTATTAAAAGACGATAGCATCGGGTTAAGTACAAAAACTGATACTCTTGAAGCGGCTCTTGAAAAACTTAAAATCGCCTGCCTTGAAAAAGAGAAAGCTCTATCGGCAATGCAAAAAAATCTCAATGAAAAGGTTGCTGTAATAAATAAGCTGGAAAGTGATGAGCGGTTGATAAAGGAAAAAATTTTCAACCTAGAACAAAAGGAATTACAGTTAAGCAATCAACAGAAATCTGATGAAAAAAATCTTATTGATCTGAATGATTTAGTAGAAGGACTAACTGCGGAACGCCTGGCTGAATCAGCAAAATTTGCATTAGCCGAAATACAACTAAAAGAATTGAAAGAAGAGGTAGAAAAATACAAATCGGGTTTTGAAAATTCATTAAAAGAAGTTAATGAAATTAATAATACGCTTCATGCTTTAAGGCAACAGTTTAATGAATACGAAACACAGACCGCTGTAAAACAAACCAAATCATCATCATTAAATGATGAAATATCGAGAATCCGTTTTCAGGCATCCGGTAATAAACAGAAAATAGTTTTGCTTGATAACGAAATCAATCAGTTGACAAATGCGAAAAGTAAAACTGAGTCGCAGCTAAGTGATCTGAAAAATAAAAAATCAGTTTCTGAAAACCGTATTAAAAAGGAAGAATCCAATCTGCATGAGTTAAAAGAAAAGCTAACGGAAGAAATGCGAAAAGCAGATGCAAAATCTATAGAGCATGAGTTGACAAAAAATTTAGTGGAGCAAATGGACGGTTATCCTGAATCCATAAAATTTTTAAAAAAATCAAATGATGTTTTTCGAAAAGCTCCGCTTATTTCCGAAATAGTAAACTGCCGGGATGAATATAAAACAACTATTGAAAATTTCCTGGAACCTTTCCTCAACTATTTTGTTGTTAATAATAAGGGGGAAGCATGGGAAGCCCTGCAACTTCTGAGTTCATCGGTAAAAGGGCGGGCAAACTTTTTTGTTCTTGATTCATTGAAAAAATTTGAAATTCCCGAAAAAGAAAAAATAGAAGGATGCATTCCGGCTATGGATGTTATTGAATTCGAAAAACCTTATAACAAACTTTTCGGATTGCTCCTGGGTTCTGTATATATTGTTAATGATGATAATGCATTTAAAAATTTTGACAGCGATAAATTAAAATCGTTTGTACTGCTTTCAAAAGGAGGAAATTTTTTAAGGCAAAAATATTCTTTAGGTGGTGGTTCTGTTGGCTTGTTTGACGGAAAACGAACCGGCAAAATAAAAAGTCTCGAAAAACTTGAGAATCAGATTAAATCGCATAAAGCCACTATTGAAGATTTAAAAAAATCAATTTTGCAAAATGAATCTTTGGCCGATAAGTTAAAAATCGAATTGCAAACCATCGGTTTTGAAATTTCTGAAAATGAAATTCTTTTCAGCAAGGTTAATGCAGACATTGCATCTGCATCGGGTAACAAAAATTTTATTGAGGCAGAAATTGAATTGCTTGAGAAGTCAATTTCAGAACTGGAAAAGCAGTTTAAACTATTTTCAGAAAGTAGCGGAAAGCAAATTGAATCGAATAGCGATTTTGAAAAACTTAAAATTAACCTTGAAGCGCTAACTGAAAAACAACACCTGAAACAGGAAGAGGTCAATAAAACCCAGGATCTTCTCAATGAACGCAGCAACTTGTATAATCAATCGAATATTGCCTGGCTTCAATTGCAAAACAAAATACAAAATTTTACCCGTGAAATTGCATATAAAAATTCGCTTGTAGAAAATATTTCAAAGAATAAAGCGGAAAATGAAACGGAAATGATTTCGGTTAAAAAGCAATCGGATGAATTAAAATCATCGTACGGAATATTAAAGCTCAAATTACAATCGCTTCTGCAGGATAAACAAGCCTTTGAAACTACTTTGAACGAAAAAGAAAATGACTATTATAAAGAGAAAGGAACTATTGATCAGGAGGAAAAAAATATAAACGGATTGCGCAAGCAAAAAGAGCAAACCGAAGAAATTATCCGCCAGATTCATGATGATGTAAATGAATTAAAATTGAAATTAAATTCGCTGCATGAAAGAATAAATGTAGAATTTAATGTAAATATTGATGAAAGCCAGCAACTGCTTGCGCCCGAGAATTTAAATTATGATGACCTTAGACAACGAAATGAAAAAATAAAAATTCAGATTGAACAATTTGGGGCTATTAATCCGTTAGCGCTGGAATCATTTAATGAAGTAAAGGAAAGGCATGATTTTATTGTAAAGGAAAAAACTGATCTTGCCGAAGCGAAAGCTTCGTTATTACAAACCATACATGAGATTGACCAAACAGCGCGCGAAAAATTTAATGATGCTTATGGGCAGGTTCGCGGTAACTTTATTAAAGTATTTCGTTCACTTTTTTCTGAAGAAGATAACTGTGATTTGTTGCTGGTGGATCCGGCAAATCCTCTTGAATCGGACATTCAGATTATAGCTCAGCCGAAAGGAAAACGTCCGCTTTCCATTCATCAATTATCGGGCGGTGAAAAAACATTGACGGCAACGGCACTGCTTTTTGGAATTTATTTGTTAAAGCCTTCGCCATTTTGCATTTTTGACGAAGTGGATGCTCCGTTGGATGATACGAACATTGATAAATTCAATAAGATCATTCGAAAATTTTCGGCCGAATCGCAATTTATCATTATCACTCACAACAAAAAAACAATGGCTGCCACCGACCTGATGTATGGAATTACTATGGCTGAAATGGGAGTAACACAGGTAGTGCCTGTTGATTTAAAATCCTATGCCGAAGTTTAATACATTAATAATTGTCCTGAAGTAATAAGTCAACTATTTATCGTCCACGATTCTCTCCGGTCTTAATACCCATAGTGTAAAAAAAAATTAATATTTGTTGCATAATAACTTTTTTCGTTAATTTGCACGTCAAATGTCAAAAACTAATCTCATGAAAAAAATATTTACCAGGCAGGTTTTCTTTGGTTCAGCAGGTGTAATTGTCGCAACTTCTTTTTTTGTTGCCTGTCAGAAAGACCTTCCTTTAACTCCATGGACACCCGGTGAAATTGTTGTTACCGGCAGCGCAAAAGTGATGTTTATTCATGCATCGCCAAATATTTATTTGCCAAACTCCGTGAGCTTGAGCTTTAATGGCGGCAGCGTTGCTACATTAAACTATGGTGATAAAACCGGTTACTTTGAAGCATCTACCGGAACTACCTATCAAAGTTTTAATGCATTTACTACCGCAGTCCTTGATTCGACTCAGACACTTTATTATATTGCTTCCAATGGTGACACAATTTACTATCCCAAAGAATGGTGGTGTCCGAATAAGGAGGGGCTTGTTTACGACATGCAGCAGGTAAATGCAGTTTTGAAACCTGGTGAAAGATATGCGGCTTATATTACTGGCAACCGTTATCATGCAAGATATTTAATGGTACCTGCAGAAACAGTTCCTGAAGAACATGCAGGCACTACGCAAGACACATGTACCGTTAGGATAATAAACTTAATTTCCGAAGTTGACACTGCTAATGTAATAAATACGAATACTGGCAGCGCTTTGCTTTCCAAAGAAGTATTTACAGGCATTACAAATTCTATTACCATTGTAAGTGGTTCCATAACGCTTGAATATTGGGATACAGATGATGCAGCGCCTTTGTTAACTAAAACTTTTAACCTGCAACCAAGAAAAATTTACAACATTGTATTTAAAGGGTTAATTAATGGAAGCGGCAATCAAGCGTTAGATGCTGAATTGATAGAGATAAATTAAAGC
>JBIOHJ010000163.1:0-5172 GCA_044448905.1 Bacteroidia bacterium
CGGATGGATTGATATTGCACCTTGTTAACCTGACCGGATTCAGTGGTAATACTTATTTTGAGCCATTGCCGGTTAATAATATGTCATTTCATATTCGTTCCGGTTTTAAACCTTCCAAAGTATTTACACTGATCAACAACCGGCCCCTGACTTTTGCCTGGAAAGAAGGGGTAATTTCATTTATGACAGGCAAACTGGAAGAATTTGAATGTGTGATTATTGATAAATAACTTTAACGAACAACTAAATTTAAATTTATGTTTAAAATTGTTTCTTCACTTTTATTTTGCTCCCTTTTGGGCAATGCACCTTTATTAGCCCAATCTTCTGATGAAAATGCAGTAGCCGGCAGGGTGGAAGCCCTTCGCAAAGCAATGATAGCTGCTGATAAAATTGCACTGGAAGGTTTGGTAGCGGAAGAACTCAGCTATGGCCATTCAAGCGGTTTGGTAGAAGATAAAGCCGCATTTGTTGATCAGTTTGTAACAGGGAAAACGGTATTTAAAACAATTACATTATCTGATCAAACCATAAAGATAGCGGGAAAGGTTGCCATTGTAAGGCACCATCTTACCGGCGATACCAACAATAATAATGTAGCAGGAAAAGCAGACATTATTATATTACTTATCTGGCAAAAGCAAAAAGGCCAATGGAAATTACTGGCAAGACAAGCTGCAAGGAAACCGGTTTAAGCAAAGCGAAGTTGAAACACAGCCTTTTTTTTCTTTCAGAATTTTTTGAAAGCCGGTGCCAGGAATAAAGGCCTTGTCAATTTCAAGGCCTTTATTCTAAGAATTGTTTATTTCTTCATCCAGGATTCAACAACATATTTTCCGAGTTCCTTACCCATCCGGAGCCCTACTTCGTTATCTGTCCGAAAATGAATGCCTGCATAGAACCTTGAATCCGCACAATCCTGCGCCAGTTGTTGAAACTGTTTGGCATCGGCAGGAAAAAAATATTCCATTACAGCGCTTGAAGTACCAGCGCCTGCGGCGTGGCCAGATGGATAACCAGGGAAAGGCGGGGTTGATATCAGCGGTTTATATGTGCTGTCGTACTGAACAGGCCTGATTCCCCACCAGGCATATTTCGCATCCATGATGGCAATGCCGGCATCATGAAAAGCTGTATGCAAAACAGTATAGATACGTGCAACTGCCGGGGCATCATCCATCATACGGTATTCAAACATTTTCAGGCCTGCTACATCGGACCAGAATTCAAATCCTCCATTGTTTGCCCAATAATAGGCAAGGGAACGGGATTTAAAAGTAGACTTGAAATCCTTCAATTCCTTCATTTCAGCATCAAAATCCGGTGGTGCCGGTGGCCTGAACTGATCAGCTGAACGTAATACTATTGGTGAAAATGATGCAAGAGTGATACCCAAAGGATAAGAACCGGTCCATTTTTTTGGATCCTTGTTCATTTTACCATCCCAAACTTTAGCTGACCCATCGTTCTTTGCTTTTTCTATGATCTGCTTAGCAACTTGCTCGCCTAGTTTCCAACCTGCTTCAACATCACTTGGAAATTGTACGCCTGCATCAATCCGTGACTGTGAAGCGGCATGTGCCAGTTGCAAAATGGAATCGGCTTTTTCGGGGAAAAAATACGCAAGCATGTATCCGGCTGCTGCGGCCGTTACAGAATGTTCACATGGCCAGGAATAAGTGAGCGGAGCATTGATGACAGGTTTCAGCAAAGGATCTAAAACCTGGGGACGTTTCCTTTTATATTTGACCTTTTCCTTCCAGGCCAATATCGTTGCATCATAAATAGCTATGTTCACCCATGCTGCTGGAAAACGAAGCAATGTTTCGGGCTTTTGGTCTATCAATTTTGGTGCAATTTGATTCCAGCGGTAGGAAGGAGCTCCGACATCCCAGTATTTTATTTCTGCCAATTTTTTTTCATCAAGTTTACTCATTCTCTGTTTGATCAATTGCAATTCAGCTTTTGATTGAGCAGGAGGAGTACCTATCACAATTTGTTTCGGGTTATCTAAAAGTTTTGTATTCCAGTTGGCTGCTTCATAATGGGCTGTCTGGCGCGGCACATTCATTTGAGCCGTTGCAACTATTGCAGTAATCGTAAGAGCCATCGAAAGAATAATCTGCTTCATAATTTTAGTTTTTATTTTTAGTATTTATATCTAAAACTGATCTTATTAATTTTTTCATCAGTTATCCGGGTATTCTGATACAAGAATATCTAATTAAAGTAAGCAGGGAAAGCCGGAGTCAATAAACAACGGATTATGGTAAACAAACAACGGAGTCAGGCCGATCATTACAGGTTATGAGTTAGGTATTGTGAATTATTTTTAAGCCAGTTTAATACAACCGGTAACTCTTAACTCATAACCCGTAACTTTTTTGATTGACTTTGTTTGGTTGCTTGTGTACCACAAGGTCAATTCTATAGTCTGCAGAATTAAAAGGCAAAGTTTTGCCGATATTTAGCTTTTTAAATAACGAAATGAAATTATTATCCGACAAAAAGCTGCTCAGATTTTATTTATGGATGGGGCTTGGTTATTTTTTTATCGGACTCTTAAACACGGTGCATAAATATCCAGACAGATTTTTAGCTTCTGTGGTTAACAATCTTTGGGGAATTATTTTTCTCATCCCTCTCAATTTTATATTTTTTGAATATACCATTCCATTTGTACTGAAGAAAAGGAAGACCATCATTTACAATATCCTTCCCGGAATTTTTCTCCTATGGGTCCATATGATGTTCTGGTCTTACGGTTTATATGCCTGGAGACTGTTGGGAATACAACTACATGTTTATACTGCATTAAGGGATTTTTCTGCGATAAGCCTGGTGCTCCAAAATCAAATGGCATATAGCGCCGGTTCTGTTTTCTTTTTTGGGATTGCCAGGCATATTTATAATTATGTAAAACTAAAGCAGTCAGCACAACAACTGCGTATCGAAAAACAGGGAGCAGAACTCAACTACCTAAAATCGCAAACCAACCCGCATTTTTTATTTAACACATTAAACAATATATATTCATTGGCAAGAGATAAGAGCGACCTGGCTCCTGAATCCATTTTACGCCTGTCGAAGATATTACGTTTTATGCTGTACGAAACCGGTGGAGATTATATCGCTATAGAACAGGAACTGAAAATTATGAATGACTATATTGCCCTGGAAAAATTACGTTACGATGATTCATTACATGTAAATTTTAACTATGATATTGAAGATATGAAGCAAGCTTTACCGCCTCTGTTACTGATCCCCTTGGTTGAAAATGCGTTCAAACATGGTGTTTCTGAAACAAGAAATCAGCCATTTGTCGATATTCATCTTTCAGTTAATAAACGGCAGTTAGCGTTTGTTGTAAAAAATTCTACTGAAGCATTTCCGGGCGAAGGAAATGTAAAAGAAAAAATCGGGCTTAAAAACCTGAGACGCCAGCTGGAATTGCTCTATACAGATTACAATCTGTCTGTTCAGCAAGGCGAATTTGCGTTTACTACTACTTTAAAAATTAATCTGGCAAGCCATGTCTAACATAAAATGTATTATAGTTGAAGATGAGCCATTAGCGGTAAAAGTATTATCGGATTATATTTTACAGGTACCGTTCCTGGAATTACAGGGAACATTCAAAGATGCTATTCTGGCAACTGACTATTTGCGGACTAATCAAGCCGACCTTATTTTTTTAGATATTCATCTGCCTAAATTAAAAGGTATGGCTTTTTTAAAAACGCTTACACATCCGCCTGCGGTAATTATTACAACTGCTTATCATCAGTACGCAGTGGAGGGCTTTGATTTAAATGTAACAGATTACCTGTTAAAGCCATTTGAATTTGAGCGTTTTTTAGTAGCAGTAAATAAGGTAAAAACAGCACAGGGAGAAAACGAGAAAGCAAATGAAAGCCCGGAAAAAGATTTTATATTTCTTAATGTGCAAAAAAAGAAGGTGAAAATTTTATTTTCAGAGATTGTTTATATTGAAAGCCAACGTGAATACATCAAAATCGTTACAACAAAAAAAGAATACATTTCAAAAATGAGTACGCATGAAATGGAGGATCTTTTACCTCCCAATCTCTTCAAACGGATTCACCGGTCTTTTATAATTTCAATTAGCAAGATTGAATCATACACAGCCGAAATGGTTGAGGTGAATGGAGTATCTATTCCTATTGGCAGAGGCTACAGGGATATTATAGAAAACTTATAGCTTACAAAGTCAGCCCTCATTCTTTCCGATCCGACTGAGTCGCTCCAATGAAATTCCTGAGCCATTTTATTGGACGCTTGTTGTTGATAGTTAAAAATGATTAATGTTATTTTATACGCCCTGCTTTTTTGGGTGCATTCCAAATTGTCGCAAACCAAAACCCACCCCCTTCTAATATTTCCTTATGCAAAATTGCTTCGGCCCCTCCGAAGGAGGGGAGGTAAAGCTCTCTAAATGTAAGAGCAAGAAACCCAACGCTACGACAATTGGGAATGCACCCGCTTTTTTTAATACAACTATATGCCGTTTTATTTATACTATTCAATTAAACTTTACTGTTCCATTTAGCATCTGCCATCACTACTGATGTTTCAATTTGACGGGCCGGTATTATCCAATATTTGCGTAATAAATTATTTTTTTCCTCTTCTGGTAATAGACGAAAGCCGTGTTTTTGGTAAAACTCAATTGCCCATTTTGCATCGGCCCATGTTCCAATTAAAACAGGTGTCGTAGATATTTCATAGAGGTGTTTAAGTAACCTGCTTCCAATCCCCTTATTTCTTTTTGTTGTCCGGACATAGGCATGGCGAATCAGGGTTACATCTTCTTTAAACTGAATTCCCATTACACCTATGATTTTGTTATCTTCTGTATAACACCAAAATTGAACCCCTTCAGCAATTTGTCGTTTTAGTTCCTCTTCTGTCATATAGGGTTCATGCCATCTGTCTGATGGGATTATACCCCGGTATGCAGATGCAGCATCATTTATAATTTCGTAAATGTCATTAAAATCCTTTTGTTCACACTTAGAGATCATAAATTTTTCATTTGTTTTTATACTACTGGTTTAAAAATATTTATAAAGTTGTCCGTTTGCAAATTGCATACATCCAGGGCTCCTATGTTTACAAATTAATATGGGAGCTTGACATAAAGATAAG
>JBIOHJ010000164.1:0-5168 GCA_044448905.1 Bacteroidia bacterium
GATAATAAATTATGCGGCACAACCCGCGAAGGAGGTTCAACTAATATGGGGGTAATTTTTAATTACAGCCTGGCAACAAATATTTATACAAAGGTTTTTGATTTTAATACAGCTATTGGAGGATATCCGACAGGCGGATTTATTTCGGTTACTTTTACTACAGGAATTCCAGGTATCGCAAATGCCGCAAATGGAATATCTGTTTATCCAAATCCCGTAAATGATTTATTGAAAGTTCAGTCAAACAGTATTGAAAGCAAAAATGTATCGCTTAACCTGCGCGATATTTTTGGAAAAACAATTTACTCCTCATCCGGAAAAATAATTTTCTCAGACCAATTTGCTGTTGATATGAAAAGCTGCAGTTCGGGCTTATATTTCCTTGAAGTTATTGCGGATGGAAATTCTACAATCACAAAAGTGATGAAAGAATAAAAGACAGGGTTTGTTTCATATAGTGTTTTTTTTTATTTAAAAAAGTGTCGGATAGTCCCACCGGCACTTTTTGTTTTTCCTCCAAAGAACATGAACATGTTATTTTTAAATCAATGGGTTGAACAACTTTATTAATTCGTAACTTGCCTGTTTATATTGTAGATTTGTATATTCATAAATTACAATGGTAAAAAAGCTAAATGTAATTTTATTTTTTAGTTTACTTTACATAGCTGCACCCGCGCAGCAAAAGTTTATTAAAATTACTGACGAAGTTGTTACCGGGGCTTTTCCAAATGGTTCCGGCCTTAGGATTTTTCCAACTCCCGATTTGGGCTGGGTAGTGTTTTTAATAAACGATTTAAAGCTTACAAAATTTAATGTGTGCGGTGAAAGCGAATGGAGCAAACAATACCAGGTAGCTAATACTCACAGCAGCTTAAATGATTTTATTCAAATGCCAAACGGGGATTTTCTTTTGTTAACCCGAATATTAAAAGGAACCACTTATGGCTCTTTACTTACACGGATAGATGCTTCGGGAAATGTTGTGTGGAGTAAATCGTATTATGAAGCATCTTATAATCATTTTAGCTATACGCTGAGCTGCAATAACCAGGGGGAGATTTTCCTTTACGGCAATCAGGCGTATATCATAGCTAACAATACTAGTTATTTAATGATATGTAAACTCAACGGTAATGGAAATATAATTTGGACCCGCTTTTATGACAATGGAGGTATCTGGGGAGGGGCAATTGTTACTTCCGACCAGGGTATATTAGCAAGAACAGGCAACACTTTAGTTAAAACCGATAATGCGGGAAATGTTCAATGGACAACCTGGTTTTACACCGGGACTTATAATTTTTTTGCACCTGTTGAAGTTTCCGATGGATATATTTTCAGCGGGTATGGTAACAACGGAACCAATTATATACATTTTTTTAAAATAGATTCCCAGGGTAATTTGCTTTTGGGCGGTGGTAAAAAATCAAATTTTATAGGAACCCCGCCTTTTCTTCGTAAAAGAAATAATGGAAACCTGGTAGGAGTGTTCGGTAATAATACTACGGTTGTAGAATTTGATAATGATTTAAATATTATCAGCCAAAGTTCAATTAATAATTCAGTGGCAGGAAAAAATTTATACGGAAAAGAAATCTGTTTTTTAGCTGACGGCACTCCTGTTGTGGCAGGCATTGAAGGTTCATCAGCATTTTTATTTTTTTCCAGGACTGATAATAATTATCACACAAATTGCGATATCACACCAACCCCTATGAGTTTTACATTGACAAATGTGAACCATGGCTCTAACAACATCAATGTAAGTTCATACACGTTAAATGTAACGGATGAAAATTATTCTGTCAATTCTTTTTCTGTAACCGAAACAATTCTGTGCAGCGAACCAAAGCAAATTGATTTGGGAAATGATACTTCCTTCTGCCAGAACGCAACTTTAACCCTGCAGAACCACACAAGCGATGTGTTTGATAATTACCTGTGGTCAACCGGTGAAACAACGGCTGCGATTACAATAAACCAACCCGGAATATATTGGCAGCTTGGTACAGATATTTGCGAGATTAATTCAGCAACAGATACAATTGAAATAAATGCTTTACCAGTAATAGTTGCTGATTTGGGAATGGATTTATTAAAATGTGAAGATGTTACACTGGTACTGACTGCTCCTTACTGTGATAGCTGTCTTTATACATGGAGTACAGGAAGCATGCATGATACAATTGAAATTACCGCACCCGGTTTGTATTGGCTCAGCATTGAAAATTATAATGGATGTATCTCGTCAGATACGGTGGAAGTGGAAATTGCCAAATGTGAATGTGATATTTATTTGCCTAACGCATTTACGCCTAACCACGATGGCTTAAATGAATTATTTAATCCTGTTTATTATTGCGATGTTGATGATTATAACCTCAGCATATTTAACCGCTGGGGCCAGCTGATGTATGTAACAGATAATATAGGTGCGAGCTGGAATGGAAAATTTGGAGGTAAGTCGGTACCTGAAGGAATATATGTGTATAGAATTAATTACATACCTGTAATAAACGGAAAGCTGAATGACCGGGTTTCAAAATCAGGAACTGTAGCAGTAATATTTTGATTTGTTTGCCTGGCAGGTTTCAAAAAATTGCTGATAACAATAATAATTTCTTTTATTCTTTTCTCAAAATTATCCTTTTGGAAAATGCCTGAAAATTTTCTCCAAAAAGCGAAATGATATAAATACCGGGTAGTAAATGCGCAACATTTATTCTTTTCCGGTTAGTCCCCGAAAACATTTTGTCATCATATACTTTATTACCTGATAATTCAAACAAAGAAATATTTACAGTGTTTTGTAAAGAAGCTTGTGAAATGATTTGAATAGTTTGTTGAGCGTAATCATAAATAATATTAAATGCTTCATTATTGGAAATACTATTTATTGAAAGAGCAGTTGGATTTAAGTTAATAGTAAAAGTGCTGTCAAAGTAACACGAGTCGGGTAGGAGGGGAATAAGATTAGAAACCCAAAGCTGGAAAGTAACTATGTAGTCAGGAGGAATGGGTGAAGCTACATCATAAAAAATAGGAACAGTCATTGTTATACCCGGGTTCCATGAGGACGCAAATACAGTCCACGGTGAGCCATTTGAAAGCGCCATTCCTGCCGGAAGAGGAGTTAAAGGAACTAACTTGGCTAGCGGGTAAGCAAAACTTTGCGTGGGATGTTGATTGGTTATTTGAAATGTAACCATCGAATCGCCAAAAGAAGCCGGAATGCCTGTTGTAAAATGAATGCTATCGTAGCTCAATGGTACCGTTGTGCAAAGGGTAAATTGCGCAGGGGCCTTAACTGAAAAACATGCAATCAAGATAATGAAAGCAACAAGGTGTTTCTTCAATTTACTTTGTTTTAGAAAGACGAAAGTAAGAAATAATTTATTTCCCTGTTTTGTTTAACTTAGTGCAACTTTTTGTTTGTTCCGCGTGTCTTTTTATTGAATACATAAGAGTAATGAAATGAAAAATTTCTTATTCAAAATTATAACAGGCTCATTAAGTTTTATTTTTTGTAATTCCCTTTTGTTTTCTCAGCAATATGTCTGGGTTCAGAAAGCTGACTTTCCGGGTACGGCAAGATGTGCTACAGTTTTTTTTACAATTGGTAATAAAGGGTATATGGGAACCGGGTTTGAGAATATTTTAAAGAAAGATTTTTGGGAATACGATCCTGTTTTGGATTCATGGACACAAAAAGCGGATTTGACAGGGCCGCAAAGATTTAATGCTGCACATTTTTCAATTGGAAATAAAGGCTATGTCGGATTAGGAAGTTCAACGTATCCGTTTTATACATGGGTGACAGATTTTTGGGAATACAATCCTGCTTCCAATACATGGGTTCAAAAGGGAAATTTTCCCGGTAACGGAAGATACACTACTATTTCATTCTCCATCGGAAATAAAGGGTATATGGGAACCGGGTGGGATCAATCTACTCCTTATTATAAAGACTTTTGGGAATATGATCCTGCTTCCGATATATGGACACAGAAATCAGATTTTGCCGGCATACAGCGTCAATCAACAGCATTTTTTGTTATAGGAAATAAAGGTTATGCCGGCTTCGGTGCAACCGGAAGCTCTATTTATAATGACTTATGGGAATACAACCCTGTAAATGATTCATGGACACAGATGGCGAATTTACCGGGTTCGATTCGAAATAATGCATGTGCTTTTTCAATTGGCAATTATGGCTTTGTTGGTTTAGGAAGTATCACATACCCGGTACTCAGTTTTTTAAATGATTTCTGGAAATATGATCCTTCAGTAAATAGCTGGACACAAATAACCTCTTTTGGAGGCACTGCAAGATATGCGGTTGCCTCTTTTTCTATTGGATGTAATGCGTATGTAGGAACGGGACGGGATGCTTCAGGGTTTACAAATGATTTTTGGGAACTAACCATTTTAGCCACTGCTTCGTTTACTTATTTGATTGACACCTGCAGTGGCCAGGTTTTGTTCAATAACCTATCAGTTAACGGGACATCTTTTTATTGGGATTTCGGAGATGGAACTACATCAACTGCACTCAATCCTGTTCATACGTATGCTGTTCCGGGAATTTATAACGTAATGCTTATAGTCAATGAATCTGAATGCGAACCCGATACCAGCTTTCAATTATTAAATCTTGAACAAAATTCATTATTTATTTCTATTCCAAATGTTTTAACACCAAACGGAGATGGAAAAAATGATGAATTCAAGATTAAAGGAACAAATGTTTGTGAAAATTATTTATTGAAGATTTATAACCGGTGGGGGCAGCTTATTTTTGAAACGGATAATATTCAGTTATCATGGAACGGAACGCATAAAGGAAAAGAGGTTCCGCAAGGTGTTTATTTCTACGTTTTGACCGGAAGCAAAATCAATCGCCCGGGTGTAGTTTCTTTAATAAGGTAATATCTATTTCCGTTCATAACCTCCCCGCCATTTTATTTTCACCCGGCAGGAAATAATAGTTTTGTTCGCATAACACTCTTTCTGATTAAAATAATCTTTTAAACAATTTATTTACTTTAGTGGCATGCCATACATTTCATTAGAAGAACATTTGCCGGGTGTTACCGGCTTGCTCGAATATAGTCCCGAACCCGGGAACGTATTACGTGAGCTTACACAGTTATTATTACGTGGCC
>JBIOHJ010000165.1:0-5093 GCA_044448905.1 Bacteroidia bacterium
AAAGATTCCATGTCTCGCTGCCGTTGTCGTCATTGTACCATGCAGCGTAGCTTATGTTGTAATATCCGAAATGAGTGCCGCCATAGCGCATACCTCCAACCGGCATGCTCCACGATGTGTAAGTGGTGTTAAATCCCGATCCATTATTCAGATATACTTTCCAGTAAGGATTGCTGCCGGGTGAGAATGACAAAACTTTCTGTAAAGCGCTGTTGGTTTCAGAAGATACTATAAGGTCTGACAAGCCATCATTGTTTATATCCAAAAGATTCCATGTCTCGCTGCCGTTGTCGTCATTGTACCATGCAGCGTAGCTTATGTTGTAATATCCGAAATGAGTGCCGCCATAGCGCATACCTCCAATAGGCAGCCCCCATGATGTGTAGGTGGTGTTAAACCCTGAGCCATTATTAAGATATACTTTCCAGTAAGGATTGCTTCCGGGCGAGAACCCTAAAACTTTTTGCAGTGTGGCGTTTGTTTCAGACGATACAACTAAGTCAATTAAACCATCGCCATTCATATCAGCAAGATTCCATGTCTCGCTGCCCTGGTCGTCATCGTACCATGCTCCATAGCTTATGTTAAAATATCCGAAATGAGTGCCGCCATCCCTGAGGCCGCCAACAGGAAGACTCCAGTTGATATAGCTCGCATTATACCCCGAACCATTATTGAGATATACTTTCCAATAGGGATTGCTGCCGGGCGAAAACGCCAAAACTTTTTGCAGCGTGGCATTTGTTTCTGACGTTACGACAAGGTCATTTAAACCATCGCCATTCATATCCACAAGATTCCATGTCTCGCTGCCCTGGTCATCGTTATACCATGCTGCGTAACTTATGTTGTAATAACCGAAATGGGTTCCGCCATCCCTGAAGCCGCCAACAGGAAGACTCCAGTTGGTGTAAGTTGGAGAAAAGCCCTGGGCATAAGTTTCAAGATTTATAAGCGCAAGGCAAACTGATAAAACGAGCACTGGTTTTTTTTGAAGCATGTATTTATAATTATGAATTATGAATCCCGCCTGAGGCGAGACAAGTTGCTGAATTATGTCCCGAAGTCTCGGGATGAAGGCTTTACATTTTCATTATGTCAAAAGTATTTATATGCGGTTATAATTTAACTATACAGGACTTTTTTTTTTCAACACCATTTGTATACGTTCACTTCGTTCTCGTTTACCGCAAAGACATGAGGGGAAGAGACGAGGATGTGATTAATCTTTTTTACCGCCTCACTTTGTAACTGAAAGATTATCAATAATCATTTCACACTTACTTAGTGTAACGCGCACAGCAAAAGAAACGGTGCGCTTATCATGAAGAGTGGTGCACACTGCACACAGTCCAACGGAAAAATTTTTATTTCCATTTTTTGTTTGCCCAAAAAGTGGAGCAAAAAAGACCCCACGAAAACCAACTTTAATTTTTTCTTTGCTACACAAGCCAACGCCACCGAGGCCGAAAAAATTACAGTTCGCGCTTTTCGTGGACGCCTTCCGCACTGGTATCAGGATGGTCTGAGCTTTGGGTGAGGCTGTATCCTCTCACCTCCTCTCACCTGACAGGTTAAATAAAAAGAAATATTTGGTAAAAACAAAAGGAATGAGGATATTGTGCGCTAATTGTAAAAATAAACTTTCGTCCTCGCCTGCTGCAAAGACAAGATGAAAAGAGGAGGATGATAGAGTTTTTGAATTTACCGCCTGCCAGGATGCATTCAGCCAAAAAAAGTTGTCTTGCGGCAACAATAATTCTATACTTAACCGTAATATTCTGCGGACATTCACAACCCTTATCTTATCCAAAACACGATGAGGTAGTTGAATATTTCTTCAATAATTATTCGTTAGCGGATTATTCAAAACCATCTCTTGAATTTCAAAAAAAACCATCAGGCTGGTTTGGAAAAATATCCGACAATGGCCGTGATACATTGATAAAAATATGGAGTTCAGGAGAATGGTTCGCTGCTAAAGCTTTAATTGACGATACCTCGGCCACCTTTTCAGCTTTGAGAAAAAGCAATATGGATAATTGGGCGAAAATTCATTACGATGCCTGCCCATATTACGGGTATAATGACTGGTATAAAGATATAATTAAAGACTATCGTGATTACAATGGCAATGATGCGGAAAAAATTTACGGCATTGGCAGGGCCTATTCATTCTATGCCGACAACCTTCTATCAGACAAAAACGGGTCAACTGACAGCACTGTTTTATTTTCGTACAAAAACCCGGATTCGAAGCTGTCGGCCGGGCAATTAAGCACTTATCGTTTTTATCGCCATAAAGCGATTGAGTTATATTCAAAAACAGTTGAATTAAAACCGTCCTACAAGACTTTAGTAGGAGAAATAAATTTAAAACGTGATTTTGAATACATCACAGCCTACCAGGATTTAATTCAGTTTTCCACAGCGAAACAAGCGCTGAATGAAATCCCGGATAGCCTTTTTTCACCTTTTTACCGGGAATTTGCTTACAATTTATTAATGAGCTGCGATAAAAATGCTATCCTGTTTGTAAATGGTGATTTGGATACTTTTCTGCCACTTTACCTTCAGCTGAAGGAAGGTATAAGAAAAGATGTAGCTGTAATTAATGCAGGGATGCTGGCTTTGCCGAGATATTGCGCTTACCTGAAAAAATATTTCCGGGTAAAATTTTCTCTTCAAAATTCCAATCCTGATCCAAATACATTGGCTTATGTGTACCTTGAAAAAGATACAATGAACCTGGAATGGACTTTTGACGATGTAATAACTTACCTTAATGATCCTGCCTTCAGAAAAACATATAATGAACTCACTTACTCCAATCTTCCCGCAAATCATTTTAACTTATCCGGGCTCTATCCTCCATTACGATGGAGCTCAGACGCAAGATATTTGTATAAGTATCAATTATTAATTGCCGATGTTATTAATTCCAATTTGAAAAATCGCCCCGTTTATTTTTCAACAACCAATGCCAGTGAAAATTATGACGGATATGAAAATTATTTCTCAACAGCCATACTTGTTTACCAGGTTTTAAATCAATATCAGTTAATTCAGCCTTACTATGAAAATATCAATACTGAAAAGGGTTATCGGTTGGCAACAGGTGTATTTCAATGGCAACATGCCGGGTCTGCGTCTTCCCATGAGAAAGTTATGTGTACGAATTACCGGGTAAATTTGGGCAGACTTGCTCTAAGACTTGCCGAAGAAAGCAAATTTGATTCATCAATGAAAATTATTGATTTATGTCTTGACCTGTTTGGAAATGATCAACTGGCTCATACTAATCTTTCTTTACCATTGGTTGAAGCATTTTATAAAATGAAGCAATATGAATCGGGTAACCATATTGCAAAGCAAATAGTGTATAATTTCAGGCACGACATCTACCCGGTGGATGATGATATTATTAAAATAAAGGAACCTAAAAATGAGAAATTAATAGTTGATGTCAGGGAACTGATGAAAGAGTATGGGCAGGACGTTAGTATTTTAGATGAAAAATAAAGCCCCTTTAGTACTCGTTTCTCTTTCATCATCGTCCGATAGCTATCGGACTGAAGCGCTTCTATTGCAAGAGAGACAAGCCTGCCTGCAGCAGGCAGGGATGCGCGAATATGAATAGAAAAACAAATTTTTTAGCCGTTAAAAGTAATTTAGTAATTCGGATCATCTGTTCTCAAGTACCACCTTTTCGGTTTTTGATTTAGTTCCAATCACAGTTTTCAATAAATAAATGCCCGGTGAGTTTCCGCTGATATTTAATTCAAATTTGTTTCTGCCGGGCCGCACTATTTGCTTTGTTAAAAGATTGCTTACATATTTTCCGGCAAGGTCATATAAATCTGCCTCAGCAAATTCTTCCTTTTCCGCATTGATGTCAATATGCAGCAGCCCGTTCGTAGGGTTTGGATAGATAAGCGTATTGAAATCTACAGGTGTTCCCATTATTTCGCCTGTTTCCTCCCTCAATGTTACTGCTTCCGTACCGGGAGTCACTGCCTCGTTAGTTTCATTTATTTCAACCATTATCACCCCCGTAGTGACATAGCTTACTAACGGACCTGTTAAAGCTTCGATTTCAACTTCAGGCAGCGTTGTAAAAAGTGTTTCAGGTTCAATTGCGATTTTACCTTTAAGCCCGCAGGTTACTATAGGTTCCCCTTTGATGGGGTTTTCGGTATCTGCCGGAACCTCATAAGAAGAAATTCCGCCCAATACAGGAGGGAAGGTGTCAAGTTCGGGAGGAATAATATTACCTGCCGGTTCAACAGCAGTAAACTCTATTAATCCTACAGTGTTTCCCTGCGGAGTGGTGCATGAAAACAGTGAAGTGCCGAATGTAATCAGCAAAGCAACAGCAAATAGCTGTAACGGGGTACATATACGAAAAGAAGCCGGAACCGGCAGTTTTATGGTTACCGGCTGATTTAACTGGTCATTGCTGAAATGTCCGCATAGCTTTTCATCCCGGTGCGTACTTACATATTGTTGTATCTCGCTGGTTGTTTTGTTTGAAAAATCAACAACGGTCTTGCAGCATTTGCCGCAAAACCGTCCGCGTTCTTCAACAGACATTTTACCCCAGTCCTCATGGCAGGGTTTGGGAATTGAAATAATCAGGTTTTGCATAATTTTAAATTTAAAGGTTTGATGCAAAAACGTATATTTTCCATACAATAGTATTGCCGCAATGCTTAAAAAAGCCTGTACAAATTTTTTTTTACATACTCATTACAAAATATTCCCCTCCGGTATTCGTCTGCCTCTCGTCCTTGTCTGAAGCGCTGCCTGTGTTTTCAATTAAACCACACCGCATAACGCTGCCTTCGCAATTCCAAAGCCAGTTGTTTCTCCATCTTAAGCGCCTCTGTACGGGTCATTGGACCTAAATGATTGTACAGGCTGGGTCGCAGGTAACTGCCATATTTTTGGACAATGTTCGAAGATAGTTTGTGTCCTTTTTTGTTTCTATATCCTGTTTTATGCTGTGCGAATCGTTCTTTGGGATCCTTGCTGGTCATACCTACATAAAGACACTCCAGCACTCCGTTGAATTGCGGATTGGCAGCCCGGAA
>JBIOHJ010000166.1:0-5082 GCA_044448905.1 Bacteroidia bacterium
CCACACTTCTTTCGTATTTAAAATAATCGAAATTGGTGCGTATACGGCGGGGCGGGAAATCCCCGCCCCGCCTTATCCTTAGCCCACACTAAAGCCATGTCATTCCGAACGAAGTGAGGAATCTTATTATTAAAAATTTTGAAAATTTATCCTCAGCACATTTTAAGATTCCAAACCCATTATCTTTGTTCCATGTATCTCCAAAAGCTCAGCTTGCTTAATTTCAAAAATTATTCGGAAGCAAAAGTAGAATTCAGCGAGCATATCAATTGCCTTACAGGTGACAACGGTAGCGGAAAAACCAACGTGCTGGATGCGATATATTATTTAAGCATGTGCCGCAGCTATTTTACTCCTACCGACACGCAGAATATTAAACACGGGATGCCGTTTTTTATGATTGAAGGGGAATTTGTTTCCGGAAAGAATACCGACACCATTTACTGCGGATTAAAACAAGGACAGAAAAAAGTTTTTAAGCGCAATCAAAAAGAGTATAGTCGTTTAAATGAACATATAGGAACATTCCCTGTTGTAATGATAGCGCCTGTTGATCATGAACTGATAACCGAAGGCAGTGAAGTGAGGCGCAGTTTTTTAAACCGCATCATCTCGCAAATGGATAAGCTGTACCTCGATGAATTGATTACGTATAACAAGCTGCTCGAACAGCGCAATGCATTGCTTAAGCAAATGGCTTCCGGTACTCTGCCCGATGCTGCTTCGGTAGAGGTATGGGATGAGCAGCTTGCGCCTCTTGGCGAAAAAATTTATAAGCGAAGAAAAATATTCATTAAGGAATTTGAACCCGTGTTCAAAAAAATTTACCGCTATATGACAGGGGAAAGCGAAGAACCCGGTATGATTTACGAATCGCAGCTCGATGGAAATGATTTTGCCGCTTTGCTGAAGCAGGCATTTCAAAAAGATAAAATCATGCAGTTTACTACGGTGGGAATTCATAAAGACGACCTCCAGTTCACCATAAATAAATATGCAGCCAAAAAATACGGCTCGCAGGGACAGCAAAAATCATTGGTAGTTGCGTTAAAGCTTGCCCAGTTTGAATTATTAAAGCATCATAAAAATTTAAAGCCTGTTGTCATGCTCGACGATTTATTCGACAAGCTCGATGACCACCGCGTAAACCGTATCCTAAAGCTCGTTAAAGACCATGCCTTCGGACAACTATTCATAACCGATACCCACCCCGAACGGATAAAACATATTTTGAATGACCATGAAATTCCCTTTTCGTCCTTTGCAATAAAAGATGGAATGGTTCAGGAAGAATTAGAAATCAGAAATTAGAAAAATTAAAAATTCTCTCATGCGTTCCTCCAACCAGCAAAGCCTCAAAGAAGTTATCGAACAATTAATAGATACCTATAAATTGCGGGGCAAAATTAATGAAGTACGGTTGCAGCATTCATGGGAACAATTAATGGGAAGTGCCGTTGCAAAACGTACCGAAAATATTTACCTCCGTAACAAAACCCTTTTTATCCGCATTACTTCGGCTCCGTTGCGTACCGAATTGCTTTTCTCTGTCGAAAAAATTAAAAAACTTTTAAATGATGAATTGGGTGGTGATTATATTGAAACGGTAAGAGTGTTGTAACCGGTTTTCTTCTTTACAGCTTTTATAAAATAACATTAAAATTAAAAAACTATCTTTATCTTCACACTCTAATCCTAACCCGTTGGCGTAACCTCAAAACATATCGCCCTCTTTTCCTTCTACTGCTTTTTATTAAACAGCAGGTTTCCTTTGCGCAAATTAATCTCATGTTTTTTAGAAAATTCATTCTTATAAAATAAAATCATTTCGCTATGAAAAAACAATTCTGTTTCACTACCCTTACACTGTTAATAATTTCAGCGAGTATCAGCATTGCTCAAACTGCCTACATAACAAATTATGGGGATAGTACCGTTTCCGTTATTGATGTTGCAACAAATATGGTTACTGCTACAATTCCGGTTGGCTCTTATCCTTATGGTGTGTCGGTGAGCCAGGATGGAACCAAGGTATATGTTGCGGGTGGTTCAGTACCTGGTATTGTAAGTGTAATAAACACCGCAACCAATACTGTTTTGAATACAATTACAGTTGGTCAAAATCCAATTGGCATATCTGTGAGCCCCGATGGAACCAAGGTATATGTTGAGGATGGCCTTGCAGTAAGCGTAATAAACACGGCTACCAATACGGTTACGGCTACAATTGCAGTTGCAGTTGGTGCTTGGGGTATAGCTGTGAGCCCCGATGGAAGCAAGGTGTATGTTACGAATTATTCTATGAATGGCACTGTAAGTGTAATAGACACCGTTACCAATACTGTTACGGCTACAATTCCTGTTGGCTCTGATCCTTGGGGTATCGCTGTGAGCCCCGATGGAAGCAAAGTATATGTTGCGAATCGTTCTGATGGTACAATAAATGTAATTAACACAGCTGTCAATACGGTTTCCAACACAATTGCTGTTGGCATTCGTCCTACCGGTGTATGTGTGAGCCCTGATGGAAGCAAGGTATATGTATCGAATTGGGATGGTTTTTCAGTAAGTGTAATAAACACCGTTAGCAATACTGTTTCAGCTACAATTCCGGTTGGTGATCGTCCACTTGGAGTATCTGTGACTCCCGATGGAAGTAAGGTATATGTTGCAAAACTTGGCTTTTCCGGTCTTGGTAATACAGTACGTGTTATAAACACTGCTACCAATACTGTTTCGGATACAATTACAGTTGGTCAGGGCCCGATTGCATTTGGAAATTTTATTTCCTCTTTTACACCGGTTGGAATTGCTTCGATGAATATTGAATCCGCAGATATTTCCATCTGTCCTAATCCAGCCAGTGGACACTTTACAATATTACTTCCCGCTGATAACGCTGAAATTACAATAACAGACATGCTTGGACAGCCCATAATAAAAACTCATGCAACACAAAAAACCATGAACTTCCATCTTGAACAAAGCGGTGTTTACATTGTTTTTGTTAAAACAAAACAAGCCGCAACAACTCGAAAACTAATTGTAAACCGCTGACAGAAGAAATTGCTGTAACAATAAATGAACTCCACCCCCTAAAGGGTTCTAAACCCCTTAGGGGATAATTTCGTTTTCTGATTTCAAATCTTGTTGATGCTTTTCGCACCTGTCAGGTTTTATTTTTAATTGGTCTGCTAACATATAACCTGGCAGTGGCTTTACGAATTATCAGCAAAACCAAATAATCTGTTTTTCTTTTTATCAATAAATTGGATTTTTAAAATTTAGTTTCTACTTTTCGCACACTAATTCCTTTTTCAAATGCGAATCTGGAACCAGGTTCCTCTCTTCCGAATCCTGCTGCCTTTTATTGCAGGCATACTGGTCGAAATTTTTTATCCCCTGCCGGTTAAATTATTTATTTGCCTGCTTGCTTCTTTTATAACGGTGGTAAGCCTGTTTACTTTTTTTAAATTCTTAAAACGCAGCCGCAGGCTGAATTGGATTAACGGAGTTTCAATAAACGCTGCTTTCTTTTCGCTCGGTGTCATTATTACTTACCTCAATACAGATAGTAATTTAAAAAATAATTTTTCCCGTTTTCCGCAAGCCACCGCTTTTGTTGCTTCGCTCGATGATCAGTTGCACGAAAAAAGATCCACGTATAAATCGGTATTGAATATTCTTTCAATTAAAGATGAGAACGGAGAATGGGAACCCGTGAGGGGAAAAGTGGTGGCATATTTTAAACAAGATTCACTTGCCGCAAAGCTTAAATATGGTGATCTCATATTTTTTAAATCCGTTCCGCAGGCAACGCAGCCTCCAAAAAACCCTGAAGAGTTTGATTACAAACAGTTTCTTTCTTTTCACAATATATACCACCAGCTTTACCTTGCCGGAGGTAAATGGATACCACTCGATGATAATGATGGAAATTTTATTATCCGTTATGCTTTTGATCTCAGGGACCGGCTGGTAAATATTTTCAAAAAATACATTCCGCAAAAACGGGAATATGCGGTGGCTTCAGCTTTGGTGCTTGGCTATGAAGACAGCATTGATGCCGAGCTGATCAATGCCTATGCGAGTGCAGGTGCATTGCATGTGCTGAGTGTTTCGGGAATGCACGTAGCCATAATTTATTTTGTGCTGTCCGGCTTGCTGGTCTGGCTCGAAAGAAATAAGCTGACGCGCCATTTTAAATTTATTATCCTGCTATTATTCCTCTGGTTTTATGCCATGCTTACCGGGTTTTCGCCTTCGGTATTGCGTTCTGCCGTTATGTTATCAATTATTATTATCGGTAACTGGTCATTTGGCAACACCAATATCTTCAATACGCTTATCGTTTCTGTTTTTGTGTTGCTGGTTTATAACCCTTATCTTATAACCGAAGTAGGTTTTCAGCTCAGCTACCTTGCTGTTTTCGGAATTGTTTACCTGCACCCCATGATTGTGAGGCAGCTTGAATTTTCATCTTTACTGACTCATAAAATTTGGGAAATCACCTCGGTTTCCATATCTGCGCAAATCATGACGTTCCCTCTCGGGCTTTTATATTTCCACCAGTTTCCTAATTTGTTTTTTGTTTCAAATCTTGTAGTAATTCCTTTGGCAACTGTCATCATTTACCTGTGCATTTTTTTACTTTTTGTTTCTTCATTGCAATATGCGGCTTTCTATCTTTCAAAAGTTTGTTACGGCTTGCTGTTTGTTTTGAATAAATCGGTTTTGATTGTAGAAGAAATTCCGCTCTCTATTGCAAAAGGTATTTCCATTTCAGTTTTCGAAACATGGATTATTTATTTGCTGATGGCAATGATTTTATTATTTATTTTATTTAAAAGACCCCGTTACCTGCAATTATCTTTCCTGGTTTTTATTGTATTATTATCCGGGCAGCTTTACGAAAGGTATAAACTGAACACTCAGAAAAAGTTTATTGTATATTCTATTCCAAAAGAATCAGCTTTTGATTTTATTGACGGAAAGAATAATTATTACCTGTCATCAGAGCAGCTTTATGATGATAAGAGTAAGATGATGTTTCATGTAATTCATAACTGGTGGGCGCTGGGA
>JBIOHJ010000167.1:0-4957 GCA_044448905.1 Bacteroidia bacterium
AATGTCAAACACAATTCCATTAAAGCCGTCAGGTACTTGGAAAGTACGGACAATATTGATCTGTGGATTTAATATTTTTAATAGTGCAGCTGAAAACACATCATCAGCATGAAATTTTCCGCCATGCGTCATAGCGATATTTTGCTGTTTTGTCATTTATTCTCATTCCTTTATATTTAAAAGAGCAGGGAAAATTTTCCCTGCTCTTTTTTAATTAATGAATTACAATTAACTTACCTTTTTCTTTAAAAGCATTATTGAGAACAACCTTGTAGATATATATACCTGCTTCTAAATCCTTTGTATCTATCTGTGCACTGTTTTCTCCTTCATGAAGATTAAATGACTTTTGTTTTTCGCACAATACGTTGAAGATTTGAAATTCACCGGATTCGTTTTCGTTCAGCCTGATTTTATATACAACATAATCATTCGCAGGATTAGGAAAAAGCTTTCCCCTTCTGCTACTGCCTGATAAATTAACGAATTTCGGTTGTCCGAATCTTCCTCCCATACTATCCTCATAAAAATCATCCACTTCTAACTCCAGCAATACGCGTGCCCAGTAAACAGCTCTTCCTCCCCATATCGGGTTTTGTAAGGCTATATCATATAGAATTTGATACTGTTCAGGAGTAAATGTTTCAATATCCTTTGCAATAGTTAACAGATAAATTTCTAAAACTACCCGTTCGTTTTCTTCCGGTGCATTAACCGGAACGGCACTGCTTATTAATGCGCTTGCTGCTGTGGTATCGGTAGGAAGTAAATTACCGGCTTCCTGCAATTGTCCCATAGAAGTATTTTTCGTGCTATCATAAAATGCTTCAAGTATGGCATCGTTACTTGTTCTTAAATCCATCCACGTTAAGGTTGGTTTATTTTGATAAACTTTCCCGTTGCCTCCCATTTACCCTCAACAAAAAGCTTACAATAATAAATCCCTTCTGAAAGCTCAGGAACATTTACCCTGTAGGTTTGTACATTTGTTTTGAGAGGTACTTTTTTTACTTTTTGCGAAAGCACATTATAAACCTCCAGGTAAGCATCTTTGTTTTTTGAAAAGCTGTAGTTAAAACTCAGTTCATTTATGACAGGATTTGGAAAAATATTTAAGATGCTTATTTCTCCTTTTATTTCTTCTATACCTACAGTACAGTCTATTACCGATACATCGTCAATAAAATAATATGAGCCTACTGATGGAGAACCGTAGCCCAATCCTAAAGTGTCAGTATTTGCATCATCATAAAAATTGCCAATGGTTAAATACTTTTCTCCTCCCTGCGCAATATACTCACCTGAAATTGAAACCCAATTCATTGTATCCGTTATTATATTGCCAGGCTGGTTCTCAATTTGTGGGTTATAAAACAATAAAGAAGAAGTATTCCAATCATAAATGCTATCTTCTGAAAAATATACTCCAAACCGGTCAATTGCATGTGTACTGTTGTCTGAAAGAGAAACAAAAAATTCTACGCAGTACTTATGCCCTTGTTTTAATGTATCATTCAATGTACCTTCTATATATTCCCTAAACATAAATGGCGCTAATGGATGATACAGATTAAAACCAAACATTGCGCTTCCGGTTTTTGGATATTGATAACCAAATACATTTTGTGGTACCCCTCCTCCCCATGCACAATTAGTAGTAACATCCATAAAATCGGGACTTCCACTTGAAGGTGTAAACCAAAAATAAGGTCTTAGCTGAGGTAAATTTCCAGCATAAACAGCACAAGGTATTGTATCTTCAAAAGAAGGGTTTAATACTAAATTCTGAGAATTAGCAAATTTTATAAGGAATAATAGTAAAAATAAAGTATTTGACTTCTTCATAAATTTAATATAAGTAAGAGGATAACAGAGTTATTATCCTCTTACTTACTTTATTTAATCACTTATTTACTACAAATTTACCCTTTTCGTTGTAGTTACTGGTTGTTGTTAAATTATAAAACAATAATCCATTGTTAATTTTATTGGCATCAATTTCTAATTTATTGAAGCCCTCCTTTAATTTGCAGGATTTAAGCTTTTCTCCCAAAGCATTAAAAATATCAAATGTTCCCTGTTCGTCTGCATTTAAATAAATTTCATAGTTTGCTTTGGCGCTTGCAGGGTTGGGATAAAATTTACCGCGGTTTTTAACCTTTCCTGAAAGGCTTACCTGTTTTGGTTCTCCAAACCTGCCCCCGCTCTCGTCATAAAAATCATCTACTTCCAGTTCGAGCAAAACTCTTGCCCAATAAACGGCTCTGCCTCCCGTTATGGGGCTTTGTACGGCTATGTCATACAAAACCTGGTATTGTTCTGCAGTAAATTCTTCAATACCGCGTGCTATGGTAACGAGATAAATTTTCCTCTCGTCCTCGTCTGTCGCGCGGCCTGTGCGTTAGAGACGAGGATGTATTATTCCTTCACAAACTTTTTCACCAATCTTTCCTTTTCAGTTTGCAGGCTTACAACATACATCCCGTTTGTAAAAGCAGCACAATTTAAATCCCCTGTATTTAATTAATTGGCAGCAATATAATTCCTCCACTTCTCCACAACACTTTTAAAATCATCAGGCAATTCCGATTCAAAAAATATTTTCTTCCCGCTAACGGGATGTATAAATCCAAGCGAACGGGCATGAAGCGCCTGCCGGGGCAAAACCTCAAAACAATTTTGAACAAACTGCTTGTATTTTGTAAACGTGGTTCCTTTCAGAATTTTATCGCCACCGTATTCGTTGTCGTTAAACAAGGGGTGCTTAATGTATTTAAAATGCACACGTATCTGGTGCGTCCTGCCGGTTTCTAATTTGCATTCAACCAATGTTACATAATTGAAGCGCTCCAGTACTTTATAATGTGTTACCGCGTGCTTGCCCTGTTCGCCTCCGGGAAATACATCCATAATTTTGCGGTCGCGCATATTACGCCCTATGTTACCCGTTATAGTTCCGTTATCTTCTTTAAAATCGCCCCACACCAGCGCGGTATATTTACGTTCGATGGTACGGTTGTAAAACTGGTTGGCAAGGTGCGTCATGGCAGTTTCGTTTTTCGCGATCACCATCAGGCCCGAAGTATTTTTATCAATACGATGCACCAGGCCGGGGCGGATGCTGTCCGTCTTTACAGGCTTGCCTTCAAGCTGCGGATTAAAATGAAAAGCCAGCGCATTCACTAATGTATTGCGGTAATTTCCATAAGCGGGGTGCACCACCATGCCTGCGGGTTTGTTTACCATAATCAAATCATGATCTTCATAAATAATATCGAGCGGAATATTATCGGCAAATAATTCAACCTCACGTGGGGGATGGGCGAGAACAATGGAAATTACATCAGCCGGCTTTACTTTATAATTTGATTTTACCGGTTTGCTGTGTACTAAAATGCTTCCGGCAGCAGCGGCATTCTGAATACGGTTACGCGAAACATTTTCGAGCCGGTTCATTAAAAACTTATCAATCCGCAAAAGCGACTGCCCTTTATCAACTACCAAACGGTGATGTTCATAAAGCTCGTCCTGTACAGAAATATCGGTTTCGTCAATGCTCATGTTTGAAAAGTTTAAAGTTAAAAAAACGTCACCCCGGTATATTCCTAATCGTCCTTCTTCGGAAGATATTTCTCTATCACATATTTCGACTGGGTGAGGAAAAGGTCAACCGCTTCGCCCTGGCTTATCACTCCGGAATTATCTGCAGCCGGAATTTGCTTATACACAACCGATGACATGGTATCTCTTACCGAATGGTCGCACATAATCGCTCCCGCGTTAAGCGATGATGCTTTTAAAACAAACAAAGCTTCTTCGTAAGTCAGCCCTACCAGGTCGGGAACATTTACACGGGTGTTTCCGAATCCATCGCCAAGCACAAAATCAATTACCGAACCTTTTTTAATTTCATCGCCCGGCTGTAAAAGCTTTCCATCAAGCTGCATGCTGAGCACACAGTTTTTGCACAAGTCGGGTTTATAAATTGTTTTGCCGGGCTTTAATCCGTAAGTCACCAGGATGGCTTCGGCCTGCCTGAAAGAAACATCAATAAGGTTTGGCATTTTTATTTGTGGCGCCAGCGTTCGGGTAATGGCAATGTAAATCGTCCGGTTTTCTTTTACTTTTTCCAGTGGCGGAGGATCCTGTTCAATTACAGTGCCCGGTGGCTTATTGATATCATATAGTGTAGAGTCCGAAATTTTATAACGCAATGCCTTGCCGCTTAAAAATTTTTCAACTCCCGAAATGGGTAACCCTCTCAAATCAGGAACTGTTACCGTATCGCCATGATGCGTATAAGAATTAAGCCTGTTATAAACCAGCACGAAAAACAATGTTAAAACCAAACAGGCAATTGCCAGGTTGATAAAAAATATCCGTGATGTCAAAAAGTGAAACAGTTTTTTCATGACTTAATTATTTAATGTGGCGATGAGGCTCGTGGTGATCAAATCGGAAATAGAAGGATGGGAAAGTTTTAAGGAGGCAAGCACATTATCTTCATCCATCCATTTTGCGTCTATGATGCCTTCGTCAGCCTGTAATTTGAATTCCGTGAAACCGGTGCACATCATTTTAAACCAATAAGTTTTTTTAAGAATATGCTTTTTGTTTTTAACATAGGTGTGATAGGTGGGCGGCAGTTCAGAAACAATTTTAGCATTGCAAACCCCGGTTTCTTCGCATACTTCGCGCAAAGCAGCAACCGATGGTGTTTCATTCATTTCAATTTTGCCTTTGGGCAAGTCCCATTTTTCAAACCTCCATATCATCAGCAATTCATTTTTACCATTATAAACAGCACCGCCTGCCGCTTCGAGTAAAATAAAATTCATCGAAAATATTTTCCATAATTTTTTTACATCATCAGCACATATTACAATTTTTTCAATTTTATTTGCCGAATATAAAATATCAATAGCATCGTCAATTTGTGAATGATTATTATATAAAA
>JBIOHJ010000168.1:0-4951 GCA_044448905.1 Bacteroidia bacterium
TTAAAAGTGGAATTGATCATCCTGCCATTCAAAAACGAACGTTGATTGCAATGGGATTAAGAAAATTAAATCATTCCGTTGAAGTGGAATCTACTCCTCAAATTTTAGGAATGGTAGCCAAAGTAAAACATCTGGTAAGTGTTGAAAATATTTAATATCCGAAAATAAAATGAACTTAAGCAATTTAAAGCCGGCAGAAGGATCGGTTCGGAATAACAAAAGATTAGGACGGGGAACCGGATCCGGTAGAGGGGGTACCTCCACGCGCGGGCACAAAGGCGCGCAGTCAAGATCAGGATACAGCAGCAAAGCAGGTTTTGAAGGCGGACAAATGCCGCTGCAAAGACGCGTGCCGAAATTTGGTTTTAAAAACATTAACCGGAAGGAATTTGTGGGGATCAACATTGATACATTACAATCTATTTCAGAAAAGCACAGCATTACAGATTTTGACAAAAATGTTTTTATCGAAAAAGGGTTAATTTCAAAAAAGGACAGATTTAAAATTTTAGGCCGAGGTGAGTTAAAGTTAAAATTAAATGTCAAAGCAGATGCATTCTCTGCTTCAGCAAAAACAGCAATTGAAGCCGGAGGCGGGACTGCAGAATTAATTTCGAAATGAAGCAACTGATCGATACCATAAGAAATATTTTTAAGATTGACGATCTGCGTACACGTATTGTCAATACGCTGGGCTTAATTCTCATTTACCGGCTTATTGCACATGTGGTATTACCGGGTGTTGATCACAATGAACTGGCAGGGTTAAAGAATCAGACACAGGGTGGGATTTTAAGTTTGCTTGATATGTTTGCAGGTGGCGCATTTTCGCAAGCATCAATTGTTGCTTTAGGGATTATGCCATATATATCAGCTTCAATTGTTGTTCAATTATTAACAATCGCAGTTCCCTATTTTCAAAAATTACAGAAAGAAGGAGAGAGTGGCAGAAAGCGGATTAACCAATTTACACGCTACCTTACAGTTTTAGTTGTATTAGGTCAGGCTCCTGGCTATTTAGTGAATTTACGGTCTCAGGCACCTGGCGCTATTGTATGTTATACACATCCCGAATTGGTTTCACCTACTCAGTTCTGGCTTACTTCAATTATTTTATTAGTTGCGGGTACATTGTTCGTTATGTGGCTGGGCGAACGTATTACCGAAAAAGGTATTGGTAATGGGATCTCCATGTTAATTATGATTGGAATTATTGCACGGCTTCCGTTTGCATTTAAAGATGAATTTTATTCAAGGTTGAGTGAAGCCGGTGGCGGACTTGTAGTTTTCCTGGTCGAAATTGTTGCATTATTCCTTGTGGTAATGGCGGTAATTTTATTAGTGCAGGGAACCCGAAAAATCCCCGTTCAGTTTGCGAAGAAAATTGTTGGTAATAAACAATACGGTGGCGTAAGGCAATATATTCCGCTAAAAGTAAATGCTGCGGGCGTAATGCCTATTGTATTTGCACAGGCAATTATGTTTATTCCTGCTACCGTTGCCCAATTCTTTCCCGAATCTGAATCGTGGCAGGGTTTTGCAGCAGCATTTACCGATTTTCATTCGTTCTGGTACAATTTTACTTTTGCCTTGCTTATTATTCTTTTTACTTATTTCTATACTGCTATTTCGGTTAACCCTAACCAGATGGCTGAAGATATGAAAAAGAATGGCGGATTTATTCCGGGCATAAAACCCGGCAGGCAAACAGCAGGTTTTATAGATGATGTGATGTCGCGCATTACTTTACCGGGTTCATTATTTCTTGCCTTTGTAGCCATCATGCCCACAATTGCAAAATTAGGTGGCGTGAATACCAACTTTGCTTCCTTTTACGGAGGTACATCCCTGTTAATTATGATTGGAGTAATTCTCGATACATTACAGCAAATAGAAAGTCATTTATTAATGCGGCATTACGATGGATTAATGAAAAGCGGGCGTATTAAAGGACGAACAGCCGTTGGAGCTGCTGTATAATCTGAAAAATGAAAAGTGGAAATTCCTTATAAGACATCAGAGGAAATCGAATTAATAAGAATTAGTTCTTTACTTGTCGGAAAAACATTAGCTGAAATTGCAAAAATTATCAGGCCAGGTATTACAACTGCCGAGCTTGATAAAACTGCGGAAGAATTCATCAGAGATAATGGAGCCGTTCCTTCCTTTAAAGGATATAAAGGGTACCCTGCAACGCTATGTACTTCGGTAAATGCCGAAGTTGTTCATGGAATTCCCGGGAACAAAATATTATCGGAAGGGGATATTGTTTCGGTTGATTGCGGAATATTCATCAATGGATTTCATGGAGATTCGGCTTATACATTTGCTGTTGGAGAAATTAATGAAAGTGTAGCACGGTTGCTCAGGATAACAAAAGAATGTTTGTATAAAGCAATTGATACCTGCAGAGTGGGAAACCGTATTGGTGATATCAGTTATGCGGTTCAGGAACATGCTGAAAAGAATGGAATGAGTGTAGTGAGGGAGTTAGTAGGACATGGTGTGGGTAGAAAACTTCATGAAAGCCCCGAAGTGCCGAATTTCGGAAAGCGTGGTTCAGGACCGGGAATAAAGAATGGATTGGTTATCGCAATAGAGCCTATGATTAACCTAGGAAAAAAGAATGTAAAAACATTGAATGATGGCTGGACGGTAGTGGCTTCTGATAATTTACCATCAGCTCATTTTGAACATACTGTTGCTATTCATAATTTAACAACCGATGTTCTTTCATCATTTGTGGAAATTGAAAAAGAAGAAAATAAAAATATTAACTTAACAAAAAAAACAAGCTTATCAGAATTATAAATGGCAAAGCAGGCTTCTATTGAACAGGATGGCACCATCACAGAAGCATTGTCGAATGCAATGTTCAGAGTAGAATTGGAAAACGGGCACGAAATTATTGCCCATATTTCAGGAAAGATGAGAATGCATTACATTAAAATATTGCCGGGCGATAAAGTTAAAATCGAAATGTCGCCTTATGATTTATCAAAAGGAAGAATAACGTACAGATATAAATAGATATGAGTATTGAGCTTTGAGATATGAGACAAAAATCTCAAATCTCAAATCTCAAATCTCAATACAGAAAAAGATGAAAGTAAAACCATCCATAAAAAAAAGAAGCCCTGAGTGCAAAATTGTAAAGCGCAAAGGAAGATTATATGTAATCAACAAAAAAAACCCGCGTTTCAAACAACGTCAGGGATAAAAAATTAAAATCTAAAATCAAATAATGGCTCGATTATCCGGTATTGATTTACCAAAACACAAAAGAGGCGAAATAGGTCTAACTTATATTTATGGCATTGGGAGAAGCATGGCTCAACAGATTCTTACCGAAGCCGGAGTAGACTTCAATAAAAAAGTTGAAGAATGGGATGATAACGAACTGAACAAAATCAGAAGTATCATTACCGACAATGTAAAAGTGGAAGGTTCTCTGCGTTCTGAAGTGCAGTTAAACATAAAACGTTTAATGGACATCGGAACATATCGGGGAATACGCCACCGGTTAGGCTTGCCTGTAAGAGGACAAAAAACAAAAAATAACTGCCGTACGCGAAAAGGAAAACGAAAAACAGTAGCAAATAAGAAAAAAGTAACGAAGTAAAATAATAATATAACCGAAATGGCAAAACAACAACAACAAGCAACAACTACTCCCGCAACAGCTACCAAGGTTGCCCGCAAACGAGTTGTGAAAGTAGAGTCAATTGGCGAAGCTCATATTAATGCTACATTCAATAATATCATTATCAGTTTAACAAACATGACAGGTCAGGTTATTTCGTGGGCATCGGCAGGTAAAATGGGATTTAAGGGTTCTAAAAAAAATACTCCGTATGCAGCACAGCTTGCAGCAGCCGATTGCGGGAAAGTTGCATATGACCTTGGATTAAGGAAAGTAAAAGTATTTGTAAAAGGACCGGGTGCCGGTCGTGAGTCTGCCATCAGAACTCTTCATAGCACAGGTATAGAGGTTTCTGAAATTGTTGACATCACTCCTATTCCGCACAACGGATGCCGGCCAGCAAAAAGACGGAGAATCTAAAATAATTAAATATCAAATAATAAAACACCATAAATCTAAAAGCGCAAATCTTACATGGCACGATATATAGGACCTACAACAAAAATTGCCCGTAAATTCAGAGAAGCTATTTATGGCCCCGACAAAAATTTCGATAAAAGAAATTACCCACCAGGTCAGCACGGTCTTACCAAGAAAAGGGCCAAGCAATCGGAATATGCAACTCAGTTGTCTGAAAAGCAAAAAGTAAAATATACATACGGTATCCTCGAAAGGCAATTTGCCAAAACATTTGACCGTGCTTCACGCAAAGAAGGAATTACCGGAACCAACCTCTTACAGCTTATCGAATCGCGGCTGGACAATGTTGTATACCGTTTAGGCATTGCGCCAACAAGAATGGCTGCCCGCCAGTTAGTTTCTCATAAACACATTACAGTAAATGGCAAAGTGGTAAATATTCCGTCTTATACGCTCAAAGCCGGTGATTTGGTGGGAGTGCGCGAACGTTCTAAATCATTTGAGGTTATTACCGAATCATTAAAATCGCGTTCCGGGAAATATGCGTGGCTTGAATGGGACACTAATTTATTAACCGGCAAATTTATCAATGCTCCGGCACGCGAAGAAATTACTGAAAACATCCGTGAGCAATTAATAGTTGAATTATATTCTAAATAAGTAATATGGCCTTAAGAGCCTTTAATTTTTAAATCATAAATCGTAAATCTAAAATAACAACATGGCAATATTAGACTTTCAAAAACCGGATAAAGTAATCATGAATCATGCAAACGAGCATTTCGGTCAGTTCGAATTTCGTCCGCTTGAACCCGGTTATGGAATTACCATAGGCAATGCATTGAGGAGAATTCTTTTGAATTCGCTCGAAGGACATGCTATAACCAA
>JBIOHJ010000169.1:0-4908 GCA_044448905.1 Bacteroidia bacterium
GAGGTTCATTTCCGAAATATGAATAAACCGGTTATCATCCTCAGCCCCCAAATCCGAAAAGCAATCTTCCACCACATTTACCACATCACCTAAAGGATAATTTTTATTAAAGCTTCCGCATATTCCAGCGTTAATTACCAAATCGTATTTTTTTTTACAAAGGAGTTTGGTAAGATAATAAACTGTCGAAGGCATTCCGGGATCAGTAATGAGCAAATCGGCATTTCCTTTCTCACGAAAACCTGTTTTTAAAAGCGGTTTAATTTCTTTTTCAGTAGCGCAAACCAAAAGAGCTTTCATATTGACTATTTAACGATTGGCAAACCTAAGTTTTTAATCACCATGCTTAAATGGGCGGTCGTCAATATTTTTTACATTTGCATTTCGTAAATCAGGTTGAAAAATGGTATTCATAAGCCGAAGGGAACGCTTTAACGCAGCGCACAAGCTTTATAACGAAGCCTGGAGTGTGGAGAAAAACCTCGAGGTTTTCGGGAAATGCTCCAACCCCAACTGGCATGGACATAATTACGAGCTGTTTGTTACGGTAAAAGGCAATCCCGACCCTGTTACCGGCTTTGTAATTGACCTTAAAGACCTGAGCAATATCATCAGAACCCGTGTTATAGATAAGCTCGATCATAAAAACATTAACCTTGATGTTGATTTTATGCAGGGCAAGCTGCCATCAACTGAGCTCCTGGCTGCCAACATATTTGAGCAGATTCAAAAGCCAATTGAAGAAAAGGGATGTAAGCTTCACAGTGTGAAACTGATGGAAACCGAAAACAATTCAGTTGAATATTTTGGATAGACTATAAACCATGAGCCTGGATAAGAAAATGATTTCGGAAAACGAAATGGATGGTTATACAAAGATTGACCAGTATAATCCTGAAACAGTTGAGAGCTTATCGAAAAAGTATTTGGAAATACTTACCGAAATCGGGGAAGACCCCGAACGCGAAGGATTGAAAAAAACTCCTGAGCGTGTTGCAAAGGCATTGCAGTTTTTAACGCATGGCTATGATTTGGATCCTCATGAAATATTGCGGTCGGCAAAATTCAAGGAAGATTATAAGCAGATGGTGATTGTTAAGGATATTGAAATTTATTCGCTGTGCGAACATCACATGCTCCCGTTTTTCGGTAAAGCGCATGTGGCTTACATTCCCAATAATTATATTGTGGGATTAAGTAAAATTCCACGGGTGGTGGATGCTTATGCAAGAAGGTTACAGGTGCAGGAACGCATGACAACCGATATTCGCGATTGCATACAGGAAACTTTACAACCGCTGGGAGTTGCTGTTGTTATTGAAGCTAAGCATCTTTGCATGCAGATGCGGGGCATTCAGAAACAAAACTCTGTAACAACCACTTCGGCATTTACAGGCGAATTTGAGAATGAACGTACACGCATTGAGTTTATTAATCTTATCACCAACAAGCTAATTTAATCTTTAAACTTTAAATCAGTGGAAACAAAAAACCAGGTCAATGTATTTGTAGTTGAAGACGACAACACGTCAATGGAAATGATTTGCGATATGATTCGTATAAAATTTCCTCAACTAACCATTTATAAATTTACTAACGGTGAGGAGGCAATAAATAAAATGACCCTGCAGCCTAAAATTGTTGTGCTGGATTATTATCTTGATAAACAAAAGAAAGATGCCAAAAACGGGCTGGAAGTTTTAACGGAGATGCGCGAAATAGATCCTGAATTAAAAGTGATTATGATTTCTGCGCAGGAACATCTGGATATAGCTGTAAATATTATTAAATATGGAGCCTACGATTACATTGTTAAAAGTGAAACAGCAATGTATCGCCTTGAAAATATTCTTAACCACCTGATGGGCCACCTGATTATAGACCGAAGAGTAATTATTAATAAATTTCTGATGGTGATGGTTGCGGCTCTTACAGTAGCTTTAATTTTAACTCTTGCTTTTCTGTTATAAATTAAACGGGTTAAATCACAAATATTTTATTTATAATTTCTTTAGTGACTGATCCCATTACTTTTAAAAACATTTGTTTATTTTTATCGTCCTAAAACCAATATAAAATGAAAAGGGCATATATTTTTCCCGGTCAGGGTTCTCAATTTAAAGGAATGGGAAAAGAATTATGCGAATCTTCCGTGCGGGCTAAAGACTTATTTGAAAAAGCCAATGATATAATCGGGTTCCGGATTACCGATATCATGTTTAACGGAACTGAAGAAGATTTAAAACAAACCAAAGTTACACAGCCTGCCATTTATATCCATTCGGTTATAGCTGCCGGATGTATGGGAGATTTGTTTAAACCCGATATGGCTGCAGGCCATTCTCTTGGAGAATTTTCTGCTCTTGCCGCCCTGAACTCTTTTAGCTTTGAAGATGGCTTACGGTTAGTAATTGCGCGTGCTAACGCTATGCAATATGCATGCGAGATAGAAGATTCAACCATGGCAGCAATTCTTGGAGTTGAAGATAAATTGATCGAAGAAATTTGTTCAGAACAAAGCGGAGTAGTTGTTCCGGCAAATTACAATTGCCCCGGGCAGGTAGTTATTTCCGGTACTGTGGATAGTGTAAAGCGGGCTTGTGAGAAATTACTTGCAGCCGGAGCTAAACGCGCACTGCCGCTGACTGTCGGAGGCGCATTTCATTCACCATTAATGGAGCCGGCACGCGACAGGCTGGAAGAAGCCATCAGTAAAACCGTATTCATGAAACCGAAATGCCCTGTTTACCAGAACGTAAATGCCATGCCTTCGGTTGATCCTGAAAAAATTAAAGAAAATTTAATTACACAACTTATCGCCCCCGTCCAGTGGACAAAAACAATTGAAAATATGATTAAGGACGGGGCAACATCTTTTACAGAAGTAGGGCCCGGAAGAGTATTGCAGGGGCTTGTAAAGAAAATTAATAAAGAGATGGAAGTAGCGGGTGTGTAAAGAAGTGGCAGGAGGCAGCGACAGTATTCAAAAAGCAAATTTCAAATTACCTAATTTCCCAATCAACCTAATTAACTAACTCATGGAAAAAGTACAGGAGTATATTTCAACCAACAAAGACCGGTTTATAAACGAACTGATGGAACTTTTAAGAATCCCTTCAGTAAGTGCCGACTCTAAATTTAAAAACGATGTATTGCGTACAGCAGATTTTGTTAAAGCAAGCCTCGATAAAGCAGGTGTTGACAAATCGGAGATTTGCCCTACCAAAGGGCATCCTATTGTTTATGCTGAAAAAATAATTGATGCAAAATTACCTACCGTTTTGGTATACGGGCATTATGATGTGCAGCCCGCTGACCCGTTGAATCTCTGGCATTCGCCACCTTTTGAACCGGTCATCAAGGATGGGAAAATTTTTGCCCGCGGTTCGTGTGACGATAAAGGGCAGGTTTACATGCACGTGAAAGCATTCGAAAGCATGGTGCGGAATAATGCTCTTCCATGCAATGTGAAATTTTTAATTGAAGGCGAAGAGGAAGTCGGCTCAGCCAATCTTGGTGAGTTTGTTAAAAACAATAAAGCGAAACTTAAAGCCGATGTAATAATGATTTCCGACACGAGCATGATTGCAAATGATGTTCCTTCCATCACGATTGGTTTGCGCGGATTGTGTTACATGGAAGTGGAAGTGGTCGGGCCTAACCGCGATTTACACTCCGGTGTTTACGGTGGCGCTGTTCCTAACCCGATTCAGATTTTGTGTGAGATGATTACGAAGATGAAAGACAAAGACAATCACATTACCATCCCGGGTTTTTATGACAATGTGCTGACGGTAAGCGATGCCGAAAGAAAAGAAATGGCAAAAGCCCCTTTTAACCTGGATGATTATAAAAAAGATTTAGGTATTGATGAAGTGGTTGGCGAAACAGGATATTCATCTGTAGAGAGAGTTTCTATCCGCCCTACAATCGAGTTGAACGGAATATGGGGCGGTTACACAGGTGAAGGTGCCAAGACTGTTCTTCCTTCAAAAGCGAATGCAAAAATTTCAATGCGTTTGGTTCCGAACCAGTCATCGGAAAAAATTGAAAAACTTTTTACCAGTTATTTTTTAAGCCTTGCTCCCAAATCGGTGAAAGTAAAAGTAACCGCACATCATGGTGGTGAGCCGGTAGTTACTCCAACCGATTCGGTAGCCTATAAGGCTGCCAGCCTGGCAATGGAAGAAACGTTTGGTAAGAAACCCATTCCAACCCGCGAGGGTGGAAGCATTCCTATTGTAGCTTTGTTTGAAAACGAGCTGGGTTTAAAATCGGTCTTGATGGGATTCGGCTTAAACTCTGATGATATTCACTCCCCCAACGAACATTACGGAATTTTTAATTTTATGAAGGGCATTGAAACCATCCCGCTTTTTTATAAAAATTATGCAAGGCTGGTTAAGGAAGGGAATTGATTTAGTAATAGGTTGGAGGTAAAAAACCTGCGTTAAAACTTGCAAGATTTTTTCTGCTCTGAAAAAAAAATCATTGAGTGCAAACGGCAGTAATATTTTCTCCGTCAACCTTGTAAGTCAGGTTTATTTTATCATTTGAATAAGTGCCTGAGCCGCTAATCGTATATAAAATACTGCTTCCGATATCCTGGGAAGGAATTACCACGCTGTTGCCGTTCACTATAAATAGCGCTGTGTAATCATTACCCAGATTACTGAAATTGGAAACATCAAGAGAATCTCCGTTACCACGCCTGGTAATATAAATATGAAATGTTTGTGGCGGATTTTCTTTACATACCCAGTCTCCGAGATATTTATCAATTTCAGTTTCAGTTTCATCCTTTGCACACGATGCAAGCAGCAAGACACAGGCAGCAAGCAGCAAGACAAAAGGTTTATTATTCTGAAATATTTTCTTCATGCAAATTTCAAAGCAAACTTTCTACCA
>JBIOHJ010000170.1:0-4906 GCA_044448905.1 Bacteroidia bacterium
GAGTAAATTCCACATATTGCATGTTTAATTCATTCCCGAAAAATATTAAAATGCAGAAGGCATAAATTTTGAATTTCTCACAATAAATAAATAAAATATGTTACAAGATACAGTAGTATATACAGACGGACATGGAGTTACAGTAACGTGCCACCGTTATGTTGTAAAGGATACCGAATATCTTTTAGAAGGAATAACAAATGTTCGCATGTATTTTATTAAAGCGCGCAAAATCATTCCTGTTTTATTAGTAATACTGGGTTTGGGTATGATAATAAGCGGTGCGATTGCAATGTATTCAAAAGTAAATATTGAATCAATTTATATAGGAAGTTTAATTCTCGATTCGAATGCTTTGGCTGTGAATGCAGGTGCAATCATGTTGCTTGTCGGCATAATATGGCTATCGTTAATTCATAAAAAATATGCGGTACTAATTACCACTGCTGAGGGTGAAAAATGCACAATTATAAGCCCGAAAAAAGATTATATAGGGCAAATAGTAAGTGCGCTGAAAAAAGCCATCAACTTATCTACAAATTAGAAAAAAATCTTTTGTTGTTATAGATGCGGATAAGAGGACTTAATGTAGGAAGGAATAGGGTCAACAAATATAGCAGCCAGAATTATTAAGAGTCCTGTAAACAATTGCGGTAAAAATACAGAAACATAAAAGTTGAATATCCAGGGTGTGAGTAAAAAAAATACTGCTATGCAGATATCAGGAATTAAACGGCTCCTTACGGGGATTATTTTGATAATACCCATTTCATAATTTGTAAACGCACTCATAATAACAATAATGGCACCTGCAGCCCGCAATGCCCATGATAATCCGGGATGTTTTTCAAAATCATATAACCATGGATTACTGAAAATAAAGATGCCTGCGAGATAATTGATAATTCCATAAATCCTTGTTGAAAGTAAATACATATGCAAACAATGTTAAGAAAACAACAGCCCCGCTTTCACGGGACTGTATGTAATTTCACTCTTTCATAGGGCAGTTTGACCCGCTGTAATGATTGAGTTAATCACAATACTCAATCATAAAAATTTTGTGCCAACAATGATATTCCCCCGGAGGTCTCGGTATTCTGTATTATAAACAAATAAATTTCTGAGGAATTTTCAGATAACAAAAGCAATGGCACAAATTTTTTCAGATTTAAAACCATATGCAACTTCCGTCAGCCTGTTGATAAGTAAAACCAAAAGAAAAGTATTTGAAATAATTAAAAATAAAAAACATCATGCAATCCGATTTTGAAAATGCACAAAAGAAACCCGATACTCCGCTGCCAAATAAACCAACTATGCCGGTAAAGCCTGATAAAAACCCGGATCCCACTACTCCGAAACCCGGAGGCAACGAACCTGAAAAGAATGACCCAACAAGGATTGAGCAGCCGCATAAAATTGATCCTACACGTATTGATGAACCAGAACCCGCCAGGCCTTAAATAATATAGCATTACCATAATCAAACGCCCCACATAATAAACCAATTTACCTGTTATGATTACTATCAATTATAATTATGTTTTGCTGGCTGAAGATGATGAGGATGATTGCAGCCTATTTGAAGAGGCTTTCTCTGAACTGAATTTATCCCTTGAATTAAAAATGGTACGGAATGGTGTTGAGCTTTTTCAATTTCTTGAAAAACCTGGGCATCAGCTGCCGCAGTTAATTTTCCTTGATATTAATATGCCTCTCAAAAATGGATTTCAATGTCTTGGCGAAATGAAACAAAATAACCGCTTAAAGCAGATTCCTGTTATTATTTATTCCACAACTTACCATAACAACGATGTAAATCATGCATATCAGAACGGAGCTTATTATTATGTTCGTAAGCCGAATAGTTTTAATGAATTAAAAAAAATTATTCAGAAAGTATTAGTGAACAACTGGGCAGGCAATCTCTTCCAGCCATCAAGAGAAAAGTTTTTGGTTTTTTATGAGGATAAATATTGCTAGCTTACCTGTTTTTTGAAAGTGAATTGATTGAGATGAATTTATTCTTGTGGAAAAAATGCATCAGGAATTTTTTTCTCTTTTTCTGTTAATTCCTGCAAAATAAAAAAGTACAATACTTATGGCAGCTGAACCCAGCATAATAAGAAACATATCAATTCCGGCAACATTTAATAAAAGGCAATTAACAATGAGAAGCACATAAAATGTACTGAGAAGTAAAATGAAATTTGTTTTATTCATGAAGATTTATACGGGATAACCAGCACCGGAACTTTTGAGTACCGTATAGTGTGCTCTGCAATACTTCCCATAATGAGGTGTTCGATTCCTGTGCGCGCATGTGAGCCCATTACCAGCATATCGGGCTTCCATTCTTCTGATGTTTTAACAATAGTATCAATAACCAAGCCTTCGGGATGAAAGGTTTGTACACTCGTCCCATTGCCATATTTGCTGACTAATCCTTTCAACGTTTTTTCAACCTGTTTTTTTTGATATTGAATGAGGTCAACTGAAAAAACCGGTTCACTCATGTCACCTACCGGAATATTTGATTCAATAACATATACTAAAGCAACCGCAGCATCAAGTTTTTTAGCAAGCTCAAAACCGGTTTTTACCGCCTGTTCCGATTGGGGGCTGTCATCTGTGGCAATTAGTATCCTGTTAAATTTCATATTTAATTTTTTCATTAATGTGAAATGGAATGCTGTTTCCGGAATAATTCAGGTTTTTTAATTTTCCTGATTTGAATAGAATACTTTTTAAAATATTGCATCAGGCAAAATGAAATGATGGCACTGTATGCAATACCTTCTGACACCACTAAAAATGGTGCACTTAAATGCGCGAACGGTTTTGCGGCAGGGTACATATGTGAAACGGCATCTATGAAGAAAGGATCAAAAAAAGAATAAATAAAAATGAATACACCCATAATCAAAAATGAAAGCAAGCCGGTAATAAATGTTACTCCCAATCCTTGTAAATAATGAATTCGGTTTGCGCTTTTTTCTTTTATTGTTTGAATCTCCAGGCTTCCTGCAATTGCAAAAAGTAAATAATTAACAAATCTTAATTCTGTAATGTGAGCCAATCCAGCAGCCTTCATCAGTAAAAAATATATTACATAAAGAAACCCTGCAATAGCTGCATATTTAAAAATAATCATCTTAAATTCTTTGGCAGGTATTTTTACTGTCTCTTCCATGATATTAGTTTTTAAAAAAGGTTAAAAAAAAATATACCATGCAATCAAAGCGTTATATGTGGAATATATTCTTCGTATTGCGGAATTTTGGAAGTAATTCTATTTATTTTAATTAGATGTCACTTGAAAAATATAAGCAAAAAGAAATTTTACAAAGTCCACGGGTGAAAAAAACCTGGTAATGTCAGTCAAGCATTGAAAAAGCGTCACATCAAAAAATATTCCAATTTAATTTGAGAAATTTTTTCTACAATTTTTAAAAGTATTTTAATTTTTTTTGTTTCTTATTTTTTACGCTTTTAACTTTGTACAGAGGGAAACCAAAATCGGTAATTGGTCAATAATTTTTGGTGAGATTGTTGCGCTTAATTATTACCCGTTTTTACCCTGCTTGTTAAAACCTAACAAATAAATCAATTTAATATGGCATCTAAAAAAGAAGCTTTCAACGGTACTGTTGAAGAAAGCAATTCAGTTGCATTTCCTCTACCTGAAACAAAAACTTCAAAAAAGATTAAAGAGAAGCAAACAGGCTATGCAATAATTAAAAATGAAATTTCGCAACCGATGTCCGGTAACCTTAACAGCAAAGAATTGCTGCAAGTGCTTACGGAAGTTAAGAACGGAAATTTTTCTGTCCGCATGCCCATTGACCAGGTAGGGTTGAATGGTAAAATATACGACACGCTGAATGAAATTATTTCTCTCAATCAGAAAATGATGGAAGAGTTTACAAGAGCCGGTAACACCATTGGCAAGCAGGGTAAGCTTACGCAGCGTATTGAAGTACCCAATGCAAAAGGCGCATGGAACACAGGAGTTGATTCACTTAATACCTTAATTTCTGATTTAGTTCATCCTACCATTGAAATCGCTCATGTTATCAGCTCGGTTGCGAAAGGAAACCTTTCTCAGCAGATGCCACAGGAAATCGGAGGATACCCGTTACAGGGAGAATTTGCGCGCATTGCAAAAGAAGTAAATGACATGGTTAAGCAGCTGAACTTATTTTCAATGGAAGTAACACGTGTAGCCCGTGAGGTAGGTTCTGAAGGAAAGCTCGGAGGGCAGGCAAAAGTAAAAGGAGTTGCAGGTGTTTGGAAAGATTTAACGGATTCTGTAAACCAGATGGGAAGCAATCTCACTGCACAGGTAAGAAACATTGCTGAAGTGACTACAGCCGTTGCAAAGGGAGATTTGTCGCGCAAAATTACGGTAGATGTAAAAGGAGAAATTCTTGAATTGAAAAATACCATCAACACGATGGTAGACCAGTTAAATTCTTTCTCTTCAGAAGTAACGCGCGTTGCGCTCGAAGTAGGAACAGAAGGAAAATTAGGCGGGCAAGCTCATGTGAAAGGTGTTGCAGGTACCTGGAAAGATTTAACTGATTCTGTAAACCAGATGGCAAGTAATCTCACAGGACAAGTAAGAAATATTGCCGAAGTAACAACTGCCGTGGCAAAAGGTGATTTATCAAGACAAATTACGGTTGACGTAAAAGGAGAAATTCTTGAATTAAAAAACACCATTAACACGATGGTGGATCAGTTGAATTCATTTTCAGCAGAAGTAACACGTGTTGCACGTGAAGTAGGTTCTGAAGGAAAGCTTGGAGGTCAGGCAAAAGTAAAAGGCGTGGGTGGTGTATGGAAAGATTTAACGGATAGCGTAAATTATATGGGAAGCAATCTTACTGCGCAGGTGAGA
>JBIOHJ010000171.1:0-4775 GCA_044448905.1 Bacteroidia bacterium
AACCAAAAACCAAAGATTGCCATCGCTGTCTTTCATCCCGTTATTTATATACAGAGCACGATTGGGAATGTTCAATTGTTTTTTGATTTCTTCAAACAACGAAAACTTTTTTTCTTTTTCATCGAACGTGTAAATACCTTTTGTGGTTCCAATCCATATCAAACCGTTATTGTCCTTTAAAACCGAAAACGGTTCAGCTCTCAACTCATCAGTTTCCGGAATTTTATATTCTGTTTGCCGATTGAGCTTTCTTTCATAAATCACAAGTGCCCGGTTGCTGTAAAAACGTATTCCGTAAAACTTGTCTTCAGGCGCATCATAATAATATTTCTGAATTGGGTAATATTTCTGGTTTGGTGCTTTCAGCCACATCGGTTCATTCACAAAATTTTGTTTTGCGGGATGAATATTGCTCAGCCCTCCCACTGTTCCTATCCATGTTATCCCCTCATCATCCCTGTAAATATCATTTATCTGGGTATTCACAATCGGTTTATCATTAATGGAATCAAGAACAAATCCTTCATATATTTTTTTCTTCGTATCAAAAACTGCAATCCCTGCATTGGTGCCAAGCCACAGTTTACCGGGTGCCTGCTGGTGAATCCTGAAAACAATATTGTACAGGTTTTTTGAAATGCTCTTTTCAAAGTTGTACGAAGTAAATGTTTCGCTGCGTTTATCAAAATGCACCAGCCCGCTTCCCCAGGTTGCTATCCACAAAAAACCGGAATCAGAAGAATCAGGAAAAAGATGTACGCCCTGGAAAGGTTCACCGTCAGGAAATTTGTTTTCAAATATTTTATAAGAACGATCTGCCTGATTGTAATGAACCAGCTCCCTGAAGCTCATCACCCAAAGCGTGCCGTCACGGTCTTCAATAACCGAACCCGCACCGTTCTTTTTAAAAACAGGTTGATCAGCAAGGATTTCCTCAAAACAATTTATCTTCGGATTGAATCGTATAAGGTTATGATAAGCAACCGTTGCCCAAATATTTTTTTTCGAATCTTCAAATAGCTGAAATGTTTCAAAATAAAAATTGCGTTCACCGTTTGCAGTTAGTACAGGGATGCGGGTAAAATTGTTTTTGTTTTTATTGTACATGCAAATGCCCTGTGCAGTGCCTATCCACAAACCGCCCTTCTCATCCGTTAAAAAATGATGAACCTGGTTTGACGAAAGCGTGGTCGAATCACCCGCAAGGCTTTTATAAACCGTAAAATCATAACCGTTAAAACGGTTCAGCCCTGCATAAGTGCCTGCCCATATATAACCATCCCTGTCTTTAATAATACGTGTAACCGTATTGTTCGAAAGCCCGTCATCAACCGTATAATTGGTAAAAAAATAATGCTGCTGCGCAAATACATTTTCAAAAAGTATTTGCCAAAGCAAAATAAAATACAACGATGCGAAACGCATAACAAACGATTGCAAGCGAAAGATACAGTTTTCCCCACTAAAATGGGGTTGATGATTTGAAAAATCTGCGAGTTCTTTGAGTGAAAATTAAAAACATATTGCTATGAAAAAAAATTTACTCATCTGCATTTTCATATTTACTGTATGCGAATCTGCAAGCGCACAAAACCAGCTATTATGGGGACTAGCTCCTACAGGTGGTCAGTACAGCAGCGGAACGCTGTACACCATAAATACTAACGGCACAGGATTTAATGCCTTGCATCATTTTCAGCCTCCTGATGGCTTTACTCCGCAGGGATTGCTTCTACTAGCAAGTGATGGAAACTTTTATGGCACCTGTTACGATGGCGGCAGCTTCTCGAGCTGTACGATTTTCAAATACAACCCTGTTGCCAATACATATACCGATGTGTACGACTTCGACATTGTAAATGGTGATTTCCCTCGTAGCGGTTTAATTGAAGCTCCAAACGGAATGTTGTACGGTGCGGCATATGGTGGCGGAACCGGGTGCACAGGCGTCCTTTACAGTTTCGACAAAAGCAATAATCAGTACACCAAAATTCACACTTTCAATACCGGCTGCGGTCCGAAAGATGCTCCTCTCCTCGTAAATGGAGTCCTCTATGGAATGACTTACACCGGTGGAGCAAATAATAAAGGAGTCATTTATAGTTTTGATATCAGCACCTCCGCATATGCCGATGTATTTGATTTCAGCACCGCACAGGGAGCAAGCCCCGAAGGAAGCTTAATACAACTAAGCAACGGAAAGCTCTATGGAATGACGGGCGAAGGCGGTGCAAACAACAAAGGAGTTATTTTCAGCTACGAACCCGCTACCGATACTTACACAAAGCTTTTTGATTTCGGAGGAGCCAATGGCGAAAATCCCGGGGGCAGTTTCATGCAAGCAGGAAATGGGTTGCTCTATGCCGTTACCATGGCAGGTGGCTCAATCAATGTGGGAGTTGTTTTCAGCTTCAATGCTTCCAATAATACATTTAATAAGCTGGCTGATTTTGATGTAACCGATGGCGCGTATGCAGCCTGTAAATTGGTGCAAGCAAGTAACGGTTTGCTCTATGGAACAGCGCAGTTCGGTGGTGTCAATATGAAAGGAACTATCTTCAGCTTTGATATTTCAAACAACACCATTACCAAGATTTTCGACTATACATCAGCTTCCGGTTCCGATGCGCCAGCAGGTTTAATTACTGTAACCACCACCGGCATTGCGCAATTATCTGCCGCAGGCAAGACGCTATCTGTTTATCCCAACCCGGCAAAAGATAAAATAACGGTAAGTATAAATGTAAATGGTGGATCAACCGCAGAAATAAATTTAATCAATACACTGGGACAAAAAATATATTCTCTACCCGAAACACCAAGCCCTTCTCACCAAACTATTGATATAAGCAAGCTCAAGGCCGGCATTTACTTTTTAGAATGTATTATAGACAGAACAAAGACAGTAACGAAATTTTCTAAAGAATAATCGCCCTAACCTCTTCCCCGTCATATTTCCCCACTAAAATGGGGTTGATAAAACCGAAAACAACTTCTTTTTTTGAACAAAATAATTTAATCCCCAATCCAATGAAAAAAATTCTACTCTCCCTCCTATCCGTAGCAGTCATTTCGCTAAACGCACAACCAACACTTACTTCCGCCAATGAAGCAACCATCGGCACATCCTTCACCTATAATTATGTGGACCCTACAGGCGTTCAGCCAGGCAACAGCGGAGCCAGCCAGACATGGAATTTTGCATCGGTAACTCCAAATGGAACAACCAGTGTTCATAACTATATATCAGTTGCATCCACTCCCTATGCCGCAAATTTTCCCGGAACCAACCTCGTCCAGCAGGTAATTGACACCGCCACTGTATATCTCTACCACACAACCTCGGTCTCCTCAACCGAGCTAAACGGAATTGCGTTTGATGCAGGCGGTACCCCATCCATTATGAATTATTTAAACTCAGAACTATTGCGCCAGTATCCCATAACTTATAACTCTACCCTGTCTGATACCTATGCAGGAACACTCACCATTACGTTAGGTCCCGTTACTATTACCATTTACCGTTCCGGCACTTATTATTACCTGGCTGACGGATACGGAACATTAATTACACCGGCAGGAACATTCACGAATACATTGCGTGGTAAAATACGCCAGGTATTTACCGATTCGATGGTGTATGTTGGTGTTCCGTTGCCTGCACAGTTAAGCCAGAATTTCTCCACCTCTTATTTCTGGTCATGCACCAATGCACCAAACAAACTTTACCAATTCTATATCGGCTACGATACATTAGTCAACGCACAAGGCACCACACCGCAGAAAAGCGTAAGCTACGAGGGCAGTGCAACTGCCATCGGGGAAAATGCTCCTTATGAATCTTTCGCAACAGTCTATCCTAACCCCACAAGCGATTATGCATTTATCAACTTAGATAATTCCATAAACGGTACTGCAGAATTATTTCTTTACGATTCAAAAGGAAGCGTGGTGAAAAATATTTCTACAAAAATGACAGCAGCCAGCCGTTATGAATGGATGTTCCCGGTTTCGGATTTGGCAAATGGATTATACCATGCACGCATTACATGCGGAGATAAGCAATGGACAACACAAATTGTAAAACACTAAGCCACTAATTCACTAATTACTCGAATTAACACGAAATTAACACGAATTAATTTCTCCTGACAACCATTAGTGTAATTCGTGGTATACAAAAACATAATGAAATGAAAAAAATAATTTTAGTAATCGTATTCCTGTTTGCAAACACATTTGTACAAGCACAGTTCGGTGGAATATTAGACAAAGCAAAAAAGAAAGTTGAAGAAAAAACCACTAAAAAAGCTGAAAAAAAAGCCGAAGATACAATTGATGGAAAAACCGGTGATAATAACACTTCAGAAGAAAAACCTTCTGATGTATCAGGAGATAATAGTTCTTCTAATGGATCTTCCACAGGTGTAAAAGCATACAGCAAATTTGATTTCATTCCCGGAGAAAAAATTGTAGTGATAGAAGATTTCATGCAGGATGCCGTTGGTGATTTTCCTGATAAATGGAATACCAACTCATCAGGCGAAGTGGTAACCATTGATAAGAATCCGGCTCACTGGCTGTTTTTCAAACAACCCGGATCTTTCATGCCGGAGTTTATAGATACACTGCCCGATAATTTCACCTTTGAGTATGACATGTATTGTATTCATGGTAATAAAACAGGAGGTTGGGGTACTTTTCATACTGTTATCAGTGAGTTAAAAAATCGCGACAAACCACATGAATGGAATTTTACTGATAACCATTATTAC
>JBIOHJ010000172.1:0-4750 GCA_044448905.1 Bacteroidia bacterium
CATAAGGATGTTTTGAAACTGCTTGCTTATAACGTTAAGTATATACGGAATACGCAAATGAAGTTGTCGCAGGAGCATTTTGCCGTTCATTGCGGACTTACATTAAGAGCAATTTCCGCATTGGAAAGATGCAAAGGGAGCGATCTTTATACAATAACAAAGATCGCTCACTTCGTAGGTAAGCCGGTAAGCGCGTTGCTGTCCTGATTATGCGTTTGCTGCGGTGATGATCTGCGCAACGGTCTGCGTAACCCAATACTGTGTCGAATTAACGCCAAGATGATTCACCGTCAATAATGATTTGATTGCGGTGTTATCGCGGTCAGTAACCGGGATTGCATTCCAATCGTCCGCACTTGCAATCGCCACTTGGACGGGCTGAAATAATAGGTTTGGGGCGAATCCGGTACCAACGCCTTGCCCGGTAATTTTGTACGCTGAAATGTTAAATGATGCTGCCATGTTTTTATTTTATTTATTTTGAAATTATATGGCAAAGAAATATTTTAATCCTTAACTTAATTCAATATGTCTGCTTCCGACCAAAAAAAAATCATTTCTGATGATAAATTTTTAACTTTTAAACACTCCGGTTTCTGTGGTGATGTTGTGTATGCAATTGCGGGAATACGTTCGCTGTATAATAAAACGGGCAAACGCGCCCGGTTGCTGATTCGCCTTGATACGGTTGCTGACTCATACCCTGGCGCGATCCATCCGCAGGGAATGGTGCTTATGAATTCTACATCATTCGCATTACTTCGCCCATTGTTGCTTGCTCAGAAATGTATTGCGGAAGTAGGTGTGTACTCGGGACAGAAAGTGGACGCTGATTTGGATTCTATTCGTGAAATATCCATCGGCATGCCTTACGGAAATATCATGCGGTGGCTGTTTTACCGCTTTCCTGACATGCACTGTGATTTGACTGAAAAGTGGCTGCAATTATTCGATGTGTATGTGAATGCTGAAGTGAAATCGTCTATCGTTGTGAATCTGACTGGACGCTTCCGCAATCCGTGGGTGGATTATTATTTTTTAGAAAAGCAATATACCGATGTGCCGGTTTATTTTATCGGGCTGCCGGATGAATTTATGCGGTTTGCTAAAATGGTTCCACACGCAAAGCTGATGCCGGTAAATGATTTTAACCACATGGCTGCGATTATTGCGCAATGCCGTCTTTTTATCGGCAATCAGTCGTTAGCGTTTGCGATTGCGGAGGGGCTGAAGGTTAGGCGGCTGTTGGAGGTGTGCCCGTTTGCTCCGAATGTGATTAGTTCGGATGCGCAATTCTTTGACTTTTGGAAGCAGGATGCGTTGGAGTATTATGTGAGGGTAGCGTTAGGATGACTTTCTTTTCCTCAACTTCCCGATTTTAAAATTCTTCGATAAAATATTATTTACTTCCTGTTCGGTGAAATAACGGGGGTTGTAGCCGAATATGTAGGTGTCCGTTCCTTTTATGAAGTAATGGATTTCGGATTGGTTATCGGTGGAGTTCCATAGTTCAGCGTTAATTTTCGGTTTGTATGGAGCAAGCGGGGCTTCTATTGCTCCGCAGTATGGGAGTTTTAATTTGTTTTTTACGGTCTTGTTGCGATCCATTCTCTCATAATTTTTGGGTGTTGCTCAATAGAAAACGGCAATAAATCCTCATCATTAAACCATTTTGTAGAATCAAATACTTCCATGCCTACAATTTCCTGCGGCTCTCCCTGCTGAAATATTTGCGTCATCATGTTTCGGATTTTTGCAGCATGAACTTCTTTCTTGCGCACGAATCCATAATGAACTAAAATAATTTCATTTATAAATTGTTCTGATGCCTGTGTGTATAACTGCTCCGCATCGTCCCACGATACTGTTCCGCGCTTTGCCAGCCGGATTACATGCGCACTGCATGGTCGTCTTTCGATAGGCACATTCAACACATGGTTACAGTCTTTCCATAGGTTATGCCGTCTACATAAAAATCCTCCAGGATTGGGCGTTTCGATTGCGGTACGAATTACATCGTAACTATTTTCGTGCAGGCACTCATCTCCTTGCAGGTAAAAAAAATAATCCGTGTCGAGTGCGGAGTGCGCAATGTTTGAGAAGTAAGAAAGCTGTTCTTTTTTTAAATGCCGGGTCGCTTGCCAAACCGAATCTGGCAGGCAGATTATTTTTGTTTTGTCATCAGCTAATGATTTTACTTCTTCGGCAGTGCCGTCATCTGTTTCGATTACCACTACCGATACCTTGTCGCACAATTCCTGTAAACATTTTATGCTTTCGCGGTAACAGTAATCATAGAGATTGCCTGAGCGAATAAATGTGGAGCCTCCTAACGTTTTCATACCACCGCAAAAATGTCGCTTTCGCGCATGATTAAAAGAAGTTTTCCGTCTATTGATATTTCTGTTCCGGCATATTTACCGTACAAAACATTATCTCCAACTTTTACGGTCATTGGTTCGCCTTTTTTCCCAGTGCCAACAGCAACAACCGTCCCTTTTTGGGGTTTCTCTTTTGCTATGTCTGGAATAATTAAGCCACTTGTTGTTTTTTCTTCGGCTGGTGCCGGTTCAATAATAACGCGGTCTGCTAATGGGGTTGGGTTCATTGTTTGTGTTTTATTTTATTTTTTTAATTCCTGAAATGCTTTATCAATTTTGTATTTACCGCCTCTGTGTGGATTGGTTGGGTTGTTATTCCTATTGGCGTATTTCTTTTTTAATGCAACTATGTCCGTCCCTTCTGCAACCATTATGGTGGTCTTATCATCAATCTTCACGGCAATGTTTTTATGATTTTGCGATTCTAATTTTACTTTATTGTCGGCAAGAAATATTTTTGCGAAGTTCTTTTCGCGCTTACGAGTTTCGGTATTTTTAGCGGGCTTTAATATTTTAGGTTTATTCTCTTTTAATTTTTTCGCCTCTATGCGTTGACGCTTCGCTTTAGTAAGCCTGAAATTAGCAATCTCGGTTTGCTGTTTGAAGTTGTAAATATCTTCCAACATCAAAATATAATCATCATGGAAATAACATTTCTTTAACCGCATCATTCCTGATTCACGCTTCATCTGCGCTATCATTTTCTCATGCACATACTCTCCGGTTTCAACGCATTGTTTTAGCGCACGTAAAAAACGTTGCTCAAATCTCCACTCATAAAAATCAAAGTCGCTTGCTTTCAGTAATAGGCTCCTGGCAAAGTCATAATCCTTTGCAATAAACTTTCCTTCACGGAATTCACTTTTAGCATATTCGCTGTTATTGAGTAGTTCCATTGAAACGGGGTAACTTATTTTCGGAAACTCCTCAATAAGTTTTTTAATGGTAATGTATGCTTCAACTCCTTTTTTCGCGTAATACTCAATATAATTTTTTGCGCTCCAATTACTTTTGTTGGAATTAAGAATTGAAATATCATCCTCGCTTACCTGTGAATCTACCAAGTAATAAATCGGTAATTTTAATTCTTTCGCTGCCTGTAGCCGGTGCTGTCCATCAATAATGTTGTGGGACGGATCAACGATTATGGGATTAAGGTGAAGCATATTTCGTTTTAAAATTTCCTTCTTTAGTTTCTCAACGTGCTTTGGATTAACGGGGCGGTTGACCTCGATACATCTGAAAAGTTTATAGTCGGTTGTTTCGACAATCTGAATTTTCATTTCTTTAATAACGCTACGTATATGCCATTCCACCAGCCGTTTTCATCACTTTCGATGTGCGTGGTAAGGTGTTGCTCAAATAATATTTTATATCCTGCTTCTTTAATTCCATCTTCCTTTCCGCGCCTTACATCAACCCAATTGTAATCGTCAATCACTAAGATAAATTCGTCAGCCAATGCTTTGTCGTAATACGCTATTGCTTTCTTCTGCGAATAATAATCGTGAGAACCATCATACATATACATATCAATCGGTGAACCAAGATCAATATTCTCCTCGTTTATCACAAAGCAGTCTTTATCAATAATTGTAAGTGCCGTTTTGCTGTCAGCGTATCTCGCAATATCCATCGCTGTCCAGAAAAGTTTTTTTGAAAGTTTGTCCTCGTCAAATTGCGAATAATTATCAATTCCCGTTGCGCGTTCTAATTTATTTTTATACCACGTTGCGATAAAAGTTGAACCCTTATGGATTCCAATTTCAAGATAGTTGGTACTGATTGCCCCCAGATTATTCATCAGGTGCTTCACCTTATGCGAAGTAAACCCAGGCAAGTCCAACACCTGCGATGATGATGGTTCACTCAATGCGGAAAAGTTTTGCTCCGCGCTGCGGATGGCTTGTTTTATCAGTTCGATTTTAGTCATTCGATTATGTCATAGAATTGTTCAAATATTTTTTTGGGAATATGTGCTGTTTGCAAAGAACCTAAAAACCTGATAAAATAATCTCCTATGTTGACCGTGATTCCATTTATCTTCATAGATTCTGCTTTTTTATTTGGAATGCTTTTTATTTGCGATATATCAGAATTGGGCTGAGCAAATAATACTACTTGTTGTGTGTTTTCTCCGTCCCATTGTATCGCCTCTACCTTTTTTGGTTGATATATTTTCATCGTAATTTTTGTTATTCATTTGCTATTTCCTCTTTTAATTTCAACCATTCTTCTCTTTTTAACTTCAGTTCCCCACTCACCCTCTCAAACTCCTCCTCTAAATTCTCACACTTAAACGCAAAAAACGCGCCCAGTCCTTTCTCGCTCAATGTCGGATGGAAGTGCGGGAATACAATAAACGCCCA
>JBIOHJ010000173.1:0-4726 GCA_044448905.1 Bacteroidia bacterium
ATAATAGTGTTTTTGAAATTGGCTGTTCTGCCTTTATTATCGGTCAATCGCCCGTCATCCAAAACCTGCAACAGGATATTGAATACATCGGGATGCGCTTTTTCAATTTCATCGAGCAGCAGCACCGAATAAGGCCTGCGCCTTACTGCTTCGGTCAGTTGTCCGCCTTCATCATAACCCACATAGCCGGGAGGGGCGCCAATTAAACGCGAAACGGTGTGGCGTTCCTGGTACTCGCTCATATCAATGCGTGTCATTGAATTTTCATCGCTGAATAAAAATTCAGCAAGCGCTTTTGCAAGCTCCGTTTTTCCAACCCCGGTTGAACCAAGAAAAATAAAGGAACCAATCGGCCGTTTTGTATCCTGCAAGCCAGCGCGGCTTCTTCGCACCGCGTCTGCAACGGCAGCAATCGCGTCATCCTGCCCTATTACACGCTTATGCAATTCTTCTTCGAGATGCAAAAGTTTTTCCCGTTCACTTTGCAGCATTCGTGTTACCGGGATGCCTGTCCATCGGGAAACTACTTCGGCAATATCTTCACTGTCCACTTCTTCTTTCAGCATCGCCCCTTTCAATTGCATGGATGAAAGTTTTTTCATCAGCTCATTTAATTTTTTCTCGGCATCTTTAATTCTGCCGTAACGTATCTCCGCAACTTTGCCATAATCACCCGCGCGCTCTGCCTGTTCGGCTTCGAGCTTGAAATTTTCAATTCCCTCTTTAGTATCCTGAATTTGTTCAACCACTTCTTTCTCTGCCTGCCATTTAGATTTAACCTGGTTCCGCTGTTCATTCAGGTTCGCAATTTCTTCATTCAGCTCACCCAATTTCTTCTTATCATTCTCACGCTTGATGGCTTCGCGTTCAATTTCCATTTGCATTATCCTGCGATTAATTTCATCCAGCTCTTCCGGCACCGAATCCATTTCCAATCGTAATTTACTTGCAGCTTCATCAATCAAATCAATCGCTTTATCAGGAAGGAAACGGTCGCTGATGTAACGCTGCGATAATTCAACAGCCGAAATAATTGCATCATCTTTAATGCGAACCTTATGATGCGTTTCATAACGTTCCTTTAACCCGCGCAAAATAGAAATAGCATCTTCGGTGTCGGGTTCTTCAACCAAAACTTTTTGAAAACGTCTTTCAAGCGCTTTATCTCTCTCAATAAATTTCTGGTATTCATTTAACGTGGTTGCGCCAATGGCACGTAATTCACCTTTTGCCAAAGCGGGTTTTAAAATATTGGCGGCATCCATGGCCCCCTCACCTGCACCTGCACCAACAAGCGTATGAATTTCGTCAATAAATAATACAATATCGCCTTCCGCACTTATCACTTCTTTAACAACAGCTTTCAAACGCTCTTCAAACTCTCCTTTATATTTAGCACCTGCAATCAGCGAACCCATATCGAGCGAATAAATAATTTTTGACTTCAGGTTTTCGGGAACATCACCATTAATTATTCTATGTGCAAGCCCCTCAGCAATGGCAGTTTTCCCAACACCCGGCTCACCAATCAAGACGGGATTATTTTTTGTTCTGCGCGAAAGAATCTGCAACACCCTTCTTATTTCCTCATCACGGCCAATAACCGGGTCGAGCTTTCCGGCACGCGCAAGCTCATTGAGGTTGCGTGCATATTTACTTAACGCATTATAGGTTTCTTCGGCACTCGCGCTTGTTACCTTTTCACCTTTGCGTAAATCAGCAATGGCTTTTTTCAGCTCTTTTTCATTTGTACCCTGCTCGCGTAAAAGTTTAGCCACTGCATCATTTCCGGCAAGCAATGCAAGCAGCAAATGTTCGATGGAAACAAATTCATCTTTAAATTCTTTAGTTGAAATCGTTAAGGCTTTATTCAGAACCGCATTGCTTTCATTGGATAAATAAATATTCGCCCCGCTTACTTTTGGGTACTTGCTGATAATCTCATCCACTTTATCTTCAAGCTGCGCAACGTTGATGTTTAATTTTTTCAGAAGAAACGGTACAACGTTTTCATCCACATCCAAAAGCGCTTTCAGCAAATGCCCCGTTTCAATTGCCTGGTGTGAATTGGAAGAAGCAAGGTATTGCGCCTGCTGTAATGCTTCCTGCGATTTGATGGTGAGCTTATTTAAGTCCATATTGTTTCAGTTTAAGGTTTAAAGTTACTCAAACTTTAAGCCTTTATATGATAATGGACAGTTTGACACTTCCTGTTAACAAGATTAGTCAAATTATCAGAGGGAGATTGTTTTTACTGACAGAATTATTATTAGTTTTAACTTTTCAAAAGCAATGATAAAAATCAGGCTGCATATTTTTTTTATAAATCTTTTCTTAGTGCCTGTTGATTCGGGTTTTGCACAAAGCACTTATCCGAACATTGATTTTGAAAGCGGGAATTTATCGGGATGGAATGCGGCAACAGGATTTTGCTGCCCGATAGCAACACCTGTAAATGGTATTGCATTTAATCAGCATACGTTGATGAGTGGCAATGGAACTGACCCTTATGCACTTGGTCAGATTCCAATAGTTGCCCCGGGTGGAAATTATTCTGTTCGCTTAGGTAATGATAGTGTGAACAGCGAAGCCGAAAGACTTTCCTATACTTTTACGGTTTCGCCTGCTGCGCCTTTATTTGTTTACCGTTATGCCGTGGTTTTCCAGTTTCCTCCTGATCATCCTGAAGCGAAACAACCGCGATTTGAAATTTCGGTGAAAGATGCAAATGGCGATATGATTACCTGCGGCTTCTACCAGGTGGTTTGCTCTAATCTCATTTCTGGTTTTTTCTCGAATGGTGATATCCGTTACAAAAAATGGACGGATGTGGGAGTTGATCTCACAGATTATATTGGCCAGCAAATTACTATTGAATTTGCAACCGGTGATTGCGGCATGGGCGGGCATTTTGGTTATGCATATATTGATGGTTATGCAACGGAATTAAAAATTACGGCCGGTAATTGTAATCCCGATGGTTCAATCACCTTAACAGCTCCGCCCGGATTTGAATATTCATGGAGCAACGGTGAAGCATCTCAGCAGATTAATCTTTTCAATTACAATGGTGGTGGTGAAATATCCGTTACACTTTCGGCTGTTACAGGTTGCTCGAAAACCATATCCTACATCATTCAGGATTTTGTTCCGCATGCCGATTTTGATTACGATTTAAAATGCGGAAACAAAGTTGAATTCACTGACGGCTCATCAGTCAATAATGCTGTTATTAATAATTGGATCTGGAATTTCGGTGATCTTAATCTTTCTTCTGATATTAATCCGACTCACCAGTATGCTTCGCAAAATACTTTTTCGGTTTCACTTGTAGTTACTGCCAGCAATAATTGCAAAGGCCTTGTTACAAAAAATATTGCCGTTGAGAATTTAATACAGGCAGGCTTTAGTTTTGATGGCGAATGTGAGGGAAATGAAATTTCATTTACCGACAATTCAACGACAATATCAGGAAAAATCATTTTATGGAAATGGAATTTTGGAGATGATAATTTTTCTGCTGCTCAAAATTCTTTTCATAATTATGTTACTTCTGGAATTTATTTTCCCAAACTGGTGATTGTTTCTGATGAAGGATGCATTGATTCAGTTTCTGAAGAAATAAGTATTAACGATTGCAGCCCCGAAACTATTTTTGTTCCCAATGCCTTTTCTCCAAACGGTGATGGTATGAATGATTTTTTCACAATTTCAGGAAATAAATTTTCGGGAATACACATTGACATTTTTAACCGCTGGGGTGAAGTGGTTTTTACCAGTTCTGAAAATAATTTTATGTGGGATGGTAAAAACAACAACGGAAAATTACTTCCTGAAGGCATTTATACATACCGGATGAACACGACCGGAATCTCTGATAACACCCGTAATTTCACCGGCTATATTGCACTTTTACGGTAATAACATCTAACTGTGGGTAAAATCACCGGTCTTTCATGTTCAATATTTTAGCATAACCTTATCTTTGTAAAGTAAAAGTTGCCCTTAACTTAAAGTAACATACACCGGGAAACTGCGTATAGAGGTCACCTAACCTAAATGAAATCATCCATTAGCTATATTTTATTGCTTTTAACTATTGCCGGAAATGGCTTTGCTCAAGCTAATTTCAGCGACCAGGTAATTTCTAAAAAGGTTGCTTTTTACAACGACACGGTAAAACTGAAATTTGTAAGCAATAAAAATCTGTTTGCCGAAAAATGGGATACGCTTCCGCAAGCCAAATTCTGGCAGGAAGTGATTAACACCCATTCCGACAGCCTTATTCTGAATCTTGCTTCGGAACGTAAGCCATTACAGAAAATTTCGATTGAAGAGTGGAAATGCCAGGCTGATTGTGAAAAAGAAAATTACCGTGACTACCTGTGTTATGCTAACAGCATGGATTCATCTTCATCCATTTATGCAACTGCAGGCAAAAAAGAGTTTTATGAGCACCGGAAAGTAATTCCGCAAATTAACATTGCCGTGGAAGCTTTTTTAGATAACAACACCGATCCGTGGTACGCCCAAACCATATTGTTGATTGAAAGCCCCGGTAAAATGACACAGAAATCTTCGGCTGGCGCTTACGGACCTTTTCAATTGATGAAGAGCGTTGCCCGCAAATACGGTTTGAAAATAAATAAGTATAAAGATGAACGTACCGACCTTGTAAAAGCTGCTGGCGCTGCTTCAAAGCTGCTTAGTAACGTGTGTATTCCAC
>JBIOHJ010000174.1:0-4553 GCA_044448905.1 Bacteroidia bacterium
CCTGCCATGACAATAATAAATAACGAGAGGAATATTGCAATTCCTGTTTTCTGAAATTTAGATTTTAGAGTTTTCATTGTTTGAATTTTTTAAAGGTTAAATTATTTATGAGTTATGAATGCATTAAAAATAAACCTTCAGTCATCGAAAAGAAAGCCACAATGAGTAAGCGGTAAAAAGCTATAAGTAAAAAGTAATTTGTAATGAGTGAATGGAAAAACCGAAAATTACAAATGCGCAAACTGTTCCAAAAATTCTTCTTTACGGTTACGGGCAACAGCTACGTCATGCCCGTTGCTCATTACAACATAGCCGGCATTTCCACGCACATATTTTTTTATGTGCTGCATATTGATGAGGTGCGAATGATGGATGCGGAAAAAATTATTCCCTTCGAGCAAACCTTCAATGTCTTTTAAGGTTTTTGTAACAAGCATTTTTTCACTGCTGTTTAAAAATAAAGTAGTGTAATTACTGTCCGATTCGCAATGAATAATATCCGCCACATTTACAAAAACCAATCCGTCAGTTGAGGGCAATGCCACATGGTTAACCGGGCGCTTATTGTCTTTAAGGGTTTCGAAGAGTGTTTTAAACTGATTGCCTGCGTTTTTACTTTGCTTGTGTTCAACACGGTCAATGGCTGCTTTTAATTCATGAGGTACAACGGGTTTTAATAAATAATCGAGTGCGCTGAAGCGAATGGCCTGTATGGAATATTTATCAAATGCAGTGGTGAAGATAATTTCGAAATCAGGATCTTTAATCTGCTTGAGCATTTCAAATCCGCTCATTTCAGGCATCTCAACATCAATAATCACGAGATCGGGTTTGTGTTTTTTTATCGCTTTAATTCCCTCTTTTCCTGAGTGACAAACTGCAACAATTTTTATGGCCGGATAATCCTGACCGAGCATATCCTTAAGCACTTCGGTGCAAAATTCCTGGTCGTCTATCAGAATGGTGTTGAGCATTAGTGTTTACGGTTTGGAATTTACAGTTTGCAAACTCTATGCAATTTTTCCAATCGCAGCATAATTGAGCACATCCTGATCAGTAATTGTTTTGTCGCACAAAATTATTAAGCGCTCTACAATATTTCTCAATTCGCGGATGTTACCTGTCCATCTGATCTTTTTGAGCTCTTTATATGCATCTGACGAGAATTCTTTTAATGAAATATTATAATCCTCACAAATTTCTTTCATAAAATAATCAGCAAGTAAAGGTATGTCATCCTCGCGGTCGTTAAGTGCAGGTACTTTAATTACAATCACGCTCAACCGATGATAAAGGTCTTCTCGAAAATTTCCTTTTCCAATTTCCTTTTTTAAATCTTTATTGGTCGCAGCAATAAGGCGCACATTAACTGCAGTTTCTTTTTCGCCACCAACGCGTGTAATTTTATTTTCCTGTAAAGCACGCAGCACTTTTGCCTGGGCAGATAAGCTCATATCTCCAATTTCGTCCATAAACAAAGTACCGTCATTTGCCAGTTCAAATTTTCCTATACGCTGCTTAATGGCAGAAGTAAACGAACCCTTCTCATGACCGAATAATTCGCTTTCGATAAGTTCAGAAGGGATGGCTGCACAATTCACTTCAACAATCGGTGAAGTCGACCGCGGGCTTTTTTCATGAATCCACCGGGCAACCAGTTCTTTCCCGGTTCCGTTTTCACCTATTATGAGAACACGTGCATCGGTTGGGGCTACCCGTTCAATCATTTCCTTAACCTTTACGATCCCTTCCGATTCACCAACCATTTCGGTTGTTCTTAAAATTTTTCTTTTTAGAACTTTTGTCTCGGTGATCAACGAATTACGTTCCAAAGCATTGCGTACAGTAACAAGCATTCTGTTTAAATCGAGCGGCTTGCTTATATAATCAAACGCTCCTTTTTTAATGGCTTCCACAGCAGTATCAATTGTGCCATGCCCGGAAATCATTACCACCGGTACATCATTATTCTTTTCCATTAATTTTTCGAGTACTTCCATGCCATCCATTTTGGGCATTTTGATATCGCACAAAATCAAATCGTATTTTTCTTTTTCAGCAATCTTAATTCCTTCAATCCCATCCGGGGCTTCGTGTACCTCGTAATGTTCATACGCAAGAATTTCCTTCAGCGTATTGCGAATGCTTTTTTCATCATCAATTATTAAAATTTTGGGCATAAATAAAAGTTTAAAGTTTATCCGTCAAAGGACGGATGGTTTAGGTTTTGCAGTTGGCTAACGAATATGTTTGACTACTGAATATAATATTCCTTCTTTCAGGGCATAATCAGACCACATCATTTTTTTGATTCCTGTTTTTTTCAAAACAAAAGTAAGCAAAATGGATGCAAGAACAATCATATCCACGCGAACAGCAGGTATGCCTCTCGTTTTTTTCCTCTCATTTTTTGTAGAATTTAAAAGTATATTGTGAATGATTTTATATTCCTTCGGATTTAAAACTAACTCGGAATGATTCTTTAATAAATCCGAATAATGGAAATGAAATAAAAGCATTTCAGCGAAGGAATCGAAGGAACCTGAAGATCCGATAAGGGTTTGAACCTGGAAGCTTAATACTTCTACCTGCCTGAAGAGAATCTTTAAACTTTTTGCCAAATACTTTTCAATTAGCTGAATCTCTTTTTTATGGATAGGGTCGGAGGGGGAAAATTTTTCGAGGAGTAAAGCTGCACCAATTTTAAAACTATGCTTCCAGAAAATTCTGCTTTTGTTGCAGATAATAAATTCAACACTGCCACCACCTATATCCATTATTAAAACTTTTTCATTTGCCAGGTTTACAGCATTACTGACTCCGTAATAAATCAGTTCGGCTTCTTTTTTCCCGGATATTAATTTAATTGTAATTCCCGTTTTGCTTGCAGCATCACGAATAAACTCCTTTCCGTTCACTGCATTGCGCAATGCGGCAGTGCCAAAAGCAAATATCTTTTCAGCCTTGTACGTCTTAATGTCATTACTGAATTTAGATAAGGCAGCCATTCCACGTTGAAAAGGCTTTTGCGAGATATATTTTTTTGAAATCCCCTCTTCACCCAATTTAACCGGGATGGTTTTTTTGAAAACGATATTGAAAGGTTTATTTTTATACACCTCCGCAATAATCAGGTGAAAGGTATTGGTGCCGCAATCAATTACCGCTATTCTCATCATCGCAATATTCAAATTATTCTTGTCAAAAATAAAAACAAAAACAGACGAGGCTTTGAAATGATAAGTAAAGAGACAACTTTTTTTTGCTCAAAAATTTGCTCTCCTGTTGTTCATTAATGCAAAAACCTGTAGGTTTGAACTTTACTATGCCTACCGATATAAACACCGATTTAGAGCCAAAGATTTACATTTCAGGCGAGGGCTTATCTTTTAATAATTTGCAAGTAGCTTTTTCGGCAAAAACAGATTCCGAATTAAGAAATGATTATTATTTATTTAAGCTTATTGGCAAACGCTGGCTTGTAAATGCTGCACCTCTTTTTGTAAATCTTGCACTCAGGTTACGCCTGCCAATTAAAGGAATTATAAGAGCAACTGCTTTCAAACATTTTTGCGGTGGCGAATCCATTTCTGATTGCGCACAAACCGTAAAACAACTCTATAAATATAAAATTGGCAGCATTCTCGACTATTCTGTTGAAGGAGAAGAAAAAGAGGAAAACTTTAATAAAACAGCTGATGAAATTATTGCCACCATTAACAGGGCTAAAGGCGATCCCGCCATTCCGTTTTGTGTTTTTAAGCCAACCGGGCTGGCGCGTTTTTCAATGCTTCAAAAAATGAGTAACACTGATAATCTCGATTCAGATGAGTTTGAAGAAAGCACACGTATTTATGACCGGATAAATAAAATCTGTAAAGCTGCAGCCGAAAATAATGTGCGCATTTTTATTGATGCCGAAGAATCGTGGATTCAAAAAGCAATTGATGATATTGCCTGCCGGATGATGATGCAGTATAATAAGCAGAAGCCCGTTGTTTACAATACTATTCAGCTTTACCGCACAGATCGGCTTGAATATTTAAAAAAGTCGGTTGACCATGTGGTGAAGAATAATTATATATACGGAATAAAGCTTGTAAGGGGTGCGTATATGGAAATGGAACGCACGCGCGCAGCAAAGCTCGGATACACATCACCTATACAGCCTGATAAAATCAGCTGTGACAGAGATTTTGATGAAGCATTACATTTTTGCATCAATAAATTAGAATATGTTGCTTTTTGTGCCGGTACACACAACGAAGAAAGCAGCATGCTTTTGGTAAACCTTATGAAACTAAATAATATTCCACACAATCATTCTTTTATTTATTTTTCTCAACTTCTCGGCATGAGCGACCACATCAGCTATAACCTTGCAGCAGCCGGCTACAACGTTGTCAAGTATGTTCCTTATGGACCGGTGGATTCGGTCCTTCCATATTTAATACGGAGAGCACAGGAAAATACATCAATGAGCGGTCAAATGAGCAGGGAGCTAGGTTTAATAGTTGCCGAGAGGGCGCGAAGAAAAAAACTTAAACAGGAAG
>JBIOHJ010000175.1:0-4531 GCA_044448905.1 Bacteroidia bacterium
ACTCATCACTGCCGTCCTAAATACGAAATTAATAGTTCTTTGAAACATTTGCTATTAGAGACTTTCAGCCAGTAAATCAGTTCAAACGATTTGAGATCGATTGTCCATTTTTGAGAATGAATACAGGAAAGTATGTTTTCTCGCAGGCAATCGAGTTTTTGCCTAGTAATGAATTCATTAAATGTGTTAAAAAATATGACGGTAATCATAGTGCCAAGCATTTTACATGTTGGAACCAATTAATGTGTATGCTCTTTGGGCAATTATCCAATCGGGAAAGCCTGAGCGATCTGGTCATATGCTTGAAGTCTCAACGAAATAAATGGTTTCATCTTGGAATGGGAAGAGGAATTTCGAAATCAAATCTGGCTTATGCAAATGAACATCGAGATTGGCGAATATTTGCTGAATTTGCTTATATCCTCATTGCTCAAGGGAGGAAAATTTGCGTCGGTTCAAAAGATTTTGAAGTTGAATTTGATGGTAATGTTTATGCCATTGATTCAACAACGATAGATTTATGTTTAAGCGTTTTTTGGTGGGCACCTTTTCGAAAAACAAAAGGAGCCGTGAAGTTGCACACACAATATGATATAAAAACCGAAATCCCAGCATTCGTTCATTTAAGCGATGGCCTAATGCATGATGTAAAATTTTTGGATCAATTGCAATGGGAGCCTAAAGCGTTCTATGTTCTGGATCGAGCCTATATTGATTTTAAACGATTAAATCAGATCAATGTGGCTTCTGCTTTTTTTGTTACACGACTTCAAGTGAATCAAGATCTGCGTCGCTTATATTCCAAGCCAGTTGATAAATCAACGGGATTAAAATGTGAGCAGATTGTAAAGCTGAGTAATTTTTATCCATCCAAATTTTACCCTCATAAATTACGAAGGATAAAATATTATGATAACGAATCTGATAAAACCTTGGACTTTATCACAAACAATTTTGAGCTGCCCGCTTTAGATATCGCCCGGTTGTATAAATATCGATGGAAAATTGAATTGTTCTTTAAATGGATCAAGCAACATCTGAAAGTTAAAACCTTTTGGGGCTATTCTGAAAATGCAGTACGTATTCAGATTTATAGTGCAATAATCACTTATACCATGGTTGCAATCATTAAAGAACAAAGTAAGATCAAATACTCAACATATGAAATATTACAGATTTTAAGTATCACGTTACTTAACAAAACCCCCTTAAATCAACTGTTTAATGAATCTCTAATAGAAAATTTCAAAGAACAAAATGCTAATCAATTGAAAATCTTTTAATTATATTTAGGACGCTAGTGATTACTCATTACTCATTACTCATTACTCATTTCATGAAGTCCTTCGTAGTCACCGGCGAGAACGCCGACGCCATGTGCGGAATTAACAATCACAGATCAGGCAGTTCTCTCCCATCGTATATTCAAAGTATATTTTCCATTTACTTTTTGTTCATCGCCAATTAATTTTGACCGTAAAAATTGCGGTTCCAGGCTGCGGTTAAAATCTGCACCTACAGGTATTACTGGTGGTATATCGAAAATAAATGAGTCGATAACAGGAGTGAAAAAATCATCTTTCATCAATTGAATGACTACCTGAAGCGCAACGCTGAGCAGTTCAATTCCAAGAGAAACAAACATCAATATAATAAAAACAGCATCAACTCCGGGAGGGGTAATTAAAGCCAGTCCACCAAAAACAAATAAAAGGACAGAACTAGTGGCTGCAATTATTTCGAGGGCAGAGATGAGTTTATCTGCAGTGTTTGATTCAAACCAATCTTTTTCAACAATAACAAACCCTGCAGTAAATAATTGAGGAAATGTTCCTGCGGCTCTCAGGTCAAAGTCGAATATTTTTTTTCCCAGGTTTGCAGATTCCCCTTTCTTGAATTTTCCTGCAAAAAACGGTTTTATGTCAGTACTTGTTTGCAAAGCATCCACAACAAAACCGGCAATATCTATCTCATCCTTCCGAATATCGTTTGGCTGTTTGCAAATTATTTTGTCGAGGAAAAGAGAAAATGTGCGGGGTTGCAGTCCCTGGGGTTTCGGATCTGAAACTGTTCTTACCACTCGTTTATGTCCGGTAACAGGATGTTTGGAATAATGCTCTTCAAACTCTTTTTGTTGTACTGTGGAAAATCGATGGGTAACAGGAAGTTCCAGCTTCTTTACTTGTGATGCCACAGGTTCACTATTGTGTAAATTAATATTTAATAGATCTCCGTATTTTAATTGACGTTCTGCCGTGGTAGATTGAAATCTTTCATTCAATTTGTCAGTAAACTTTTTTCTTTTCGCTTCAGGAATTGAATAATAAAGATCGAGTATCGCCCGCTCAATGGTCTTTTTATCTGACGTTATTGGATATGCAGCTGAATCTTTCAAGTGCATGGCTACTTTTTCTAGAGACAGGTCAATGGTATTGGCAACCCGTTTCTGCAGAAGGTCTATTGTATTGGCAGCCGGGCCGGGTGTGGATATGGTTTTCATATTAAAAAATTATTTCTCCATAAATGTAACCAATACTCTTTAACAATGGCAAATTTGCGGTAGTAGTCAATTTCACCTTCTTCTATCCCATCACCAGAAGGTGAAAAGTTGAAATTGACCTAATACCAAATTTCTTTTGATCGGATTGCGGGAAAGTAGCTTCTGTAACTATAGAATTTAGTAAGTTTTGATGAACACAGGAACAGCATAATTTCTTTTTTCCGCGTATTTTTTAATTGGTCAAAAAATAGAATTTTATCCTGAAATTTATTTTTCTTAAAAAGCGCCTGATCTTCATTTTCTGTATTGTATTCTCCATTTCCATCATTAGGTTTTAATTTAGCCTTTGTGCGCACGTTGTTTCCATATATCACCAAACCCATTATCATCCTCAGTGTTGTAAGCCTGTTCACCGATATGGCAAGTGAAATGCTTTATCCTGTTATGCCGGTGTTCTTAACCTCTATCGGATTTTCTGTTGTGCTTATAGGTGTGCTCGAGGGATTTGCTGAAATGATTGCCGGTTTAAGTAAAGGCTATTTCGGGCAACTTTCAGATATCCGTCAAAAAAGATTGCCCTTTGTGCAGCTGGGTTATTTATTCAGCGCATTATCCAAACCCATGCTCGCAATGTTTGCAACACCGGTATGGATATTTTTTTCAAGAACCGTCGACCGGTTTGGTAAAGGGCTGCGAACGGCACCAAGAGATGCAATGCTCTCAGCGGAAACCACCAGCGGAAACAAAGGAAAGGTTTTTGGATTTCACCGCAGCCTCGATACATTTGGAGCGGTGCTCGGTCCTTTATCAGCATTAATATTCCTTGCCGCATATCCCGGAAATTTTAGAACATTATTTCTCATTGCATTCATTCCTGGAATTATTGCAGTGGTACTTACATTTCTTCTCAAAGAAAAAAAAGTTGCACCACGCCCGCAGAAAATTCATTTCTTTTCCTTTCTAAAATATCTGCGCACTTCACCACTACAGTACCGGAAATTATTATGGGGACTTTTGATATTTGCCGTTGTAAACAGCACCGACGTTTTGTTATTGTTAAAAATGCACGATGCCGGTGTTGACGATAAAACAATTATCACCATTTATATTTTTTATAATCTTGTTTATGCTATCTTTTCATTTCCCGCAGGCATCATCGCCGATAAATTCGGAATAAAAAATACATTTATTTTCGGGTTGGTGTTGTTTGCAATGGTTTATCTGGGCTTCGCATTAATAAACGATATAAGGATTTACTGGATCCTGTTTTTTATTTATGGGATGTATGCGGCATGCACGGAAGGCATTGCAAAAGCGTGGATCACCAATGTGGTTCCCGGAAAAGAAACAGGAACTGCAATCGGTGCTTATACGTCAATTGGTTCGGTGGCTGCATTTATTGCCTCAGCCATGGCCGGCACATTATGGGCCCTGTTTAGCCCTACAGTTGCTTTCGGCTTTACTGCCCTGGTGGTGATTGGAGTTATAGTTTATATGGTTACTGTGCCTTATAAGCTAGGGGAGGATTCGGCTTAAGAACCCTCAACAGCCGTTTCACGCAGAGACGCATAAGAGCAAAGTGCGCAAAGAGATTAACAATGAATATTCGTTTTTATCAGCTTCATCAGCGTTCATGTATTTCAACAACATTTTCACGCAGAGACCGCAGAGGCGCAGAGGGCGCTGAGGGGCAAAATTTTCAGGCGGTGTCAGGTGCTACCAAATGACACACGTATTTAAAATGTCGCATGCATTCCAGAGGGGTTGTCATTGCGAGCGAAGTGAAACGAAGCGAAGCAATCTGTTTAGGACCGGAGTGCAATCTTCGGCGCGATGAGATTGCTTCGGAATTGCAAGATCATGCTTCGACGCTTGCAGTTTCTTCAAATCCCTCGCAATGAACTGTGTTTAAAAACAAACTTTTTTCGAAAAATTTTCTGAATAAGGCAAATTATTTACTGCAATAGCAAAAGCTTGTTTCAATAATTTATTAGCGACAGCTACCAATGCCAGTCTTTTAGATTTTCCAGC
>JBIOHJ010000176.1:0-4468 GCA_044448905.1 Bacteroidia bacterium
ATATAAAATTCTGCCAGCCGATTTACATGCCGATTTTAAACGGAAGTACAGGTTATCGAAAGAAAAGATTATTAATGATGTTTACCACAAGCCTAACCCAAATGTCTATCTTGCTTCGTATTCAAAATTTTTATCTCAACATATTCATCATCCTTACATTAAACAATTAATTGCTGATGGAATGAAATATTTTTTAGAAACCAATGTGGTCAGTTATAAAGAACACAAAAAAGTACCGGTGCATTTTGTTGGATCGGTTGCATATGTTTTCCGGAATATTTTGAAAGCCGAGGCAGGTAAAATAAATATCCGCATCGGTAAAATCATCCCTAAACCGGCAAACGATCTGATGGACTATTTTTTGAAACGCAAAAGCACCTGATAAAACAATAGAGAAAATATATTAAAAAAATATTTTGCTTTTCCCAAAATAACTTGTACGTTTGCTTTGACAATTTAAATCTCTAACCTTAAAATCTTAAAAACATGTCTGGAATTAACAAAGTTATTTTAGTGGGCAACCTGGGCAAAGACCCCGAAGTTCGCCACCTCGAAGGAGGAGTTACTGTTGCTAAATTTACATTGGCAACTTCCGATGGGTATAAAAAACCTGATGGTACACGGGTAGATACTACCGAGTGGCATAATATTGTAATGTGGAGGCAGCTTGCTGAAACAGCCGAAAAATATTTACGCAAGGGAAGCCTTATTTATCTTGAAGGAAAGATAAGAACAAGATCATGGGAAGACAATGGAGTTAAAAAATATTTCACTGAGATAACTGCCGATACCTGGACATTTTTAGGAAGGAGACCCGAAGATGCGTCTTCCAATACAGCAACGGGCGAAGAAATCAAATCGAATATTGAAATACCTGCTGTACCGGCTTCGGGTCCTGAACCAGGCGATGATCTTCCGTTTTAATCAATCGCATAGCCCTATTTTAAAAGGTATCGTAAAGACGCGAAGCTCACAAAGTATGCTTAGATAATCCGTCATTTGGTGGATTATCTAAGCATACTTTGTGAGTTTGCATGCATTAATACATAAGAAATTTAAATCTGTTGAAAATTTATTTGCTATCTGTTTGTTGCGCATTGATAGTTTGTATTTCGTGCAGCAATGAATATACCCCAAAGCCCCGCGGTTATTTTCGTATTGATATTCCAAAAAAAAATTATTTTGAATTTAATCCTCCAACGTGCCCGTTTAGTTTTCAGATACCTGAATACGCAATCATAGTTTACGATACGAACAGCCTGACAGAGCCGTGTTGGATGTACCTGAAGTTTCCGAAGTTTAATGCCGAAGTGTTTATAAGCTACAAGCCGGTTAATAATAACCTGAATAAATTAGTTGAAGACGCGCGCACCATGGTATATAAGCATACCGTTAAAGCCGATGCCATTAATGAATCGCGCTTTCGCACTCCGTATAATGTCTCGGGTGTGTATTATGAAATTGGCGGTAATGCTGCTTCCTCCGTCCAGTTTTTTGTTACAGACAGCACGCAGCATTATTTAAGAGGAGCATTATATTTTAACGCACAGCCCAATAAAGATTCGCTGGCTCCTGTTGTTGCTTTTTTGAAAGATGATGTAGTGCAACTTATAAATACGCTTCATTGGAAGTAATTCACAATGTAGCATTTATTTTCCTCCCACTACAATTACAATTTCGCCTTTTACTTTTTTAAAATTAAAATAAGTAATGAGTTCTTGTAGTGTGCCGCGCAGGGTTTCTTCAAACATTTTGGTAAGCTCCCGCGAAACGGAGGCTTTGCGTTCTGCACCAAAAGCTTCTGTGAATGCTTCTAATGTTTTTATCAGCCGGAAGGGCGATTCATAAAAAATCATTGTTCGCGTTTCTTCTTTCAGATTATTGATGGCTGTTTTGCGCCCTTTTTTCGTTGGTAAAAAGCCTTCAAAACAAAATTTATCGCAGGGCAATCCCGAATTAATTAATGCCGGTACAAAAGCAGTTGCTCCCGGCAGGCATTCAATCTTAATTGTATTCTTTATACATTCTCTCACCAAATAAAAACCCGGATCGCTGATGCCAGGCGTGCCTGCATCGGTTACTAACGCCATGATTTTACCCTCGCTGAGCATTTTAATAATTTCAGGAGTGGTGTGATGCTCGTTAAATGCATGGTGCGAAAATATTTTTTTTTCGATACCATAATGATTTAATAAAATTTTTGTGGTGCGAGTATCTTCAGCCAAAATCACATCGGCTTCTTTTAAAATACGAATTGCACGATGAGTAATATCCTCAAGATTGCCAATGGGTGTGGGAACAAGGTAAAGCATGCGCCTATTTTTAAGCAAATGTGCTGAAAAAAATTTCAAACAAAACTCAATGGCTTTCGTGCCATTTGTTTCTTTAAGATTATCTTGAAAGATAAATTGTTATCCAAAGCAACTAATAACATTCAAAATCCATTTAAAAACATCATCTTTTTGCATGATGGGGCTGTAAGGTTTTTTTTGTTTCGCACAAAAGAAACATTTTTCCAAGGCCTTCCTTTCCAGATTATCATAAACAGGTAATCTTCTTACTTACCGATGCCTGTAGTCTTTTGCCTCTTTTTTAATTAAAAACACCGCCCCGTGTAACTCTTTTCCGTATTCCCCGTATCATTTCCAAAAAAATCTTGCATTTGAAATACAAAACCATGTCATTACAAATCAAAAAAATATTTCGGCAGTATATTTAGTCATCAAATAGTTAATCTAAACAATACATTATGAACAACACATTACAAACCTCACAGGATTTTTACAGCATGATCCGCCAAAACCGCTTAGCCATGTATTCGAAGCCAAGGCGCTATTACAACCGCGATGGGCAAAACGGCTCTACATTCAAATTTTTATTCCTGGTGGAAGCCATCGTATTTATACTGCTTGCTCTAACCGTTAGTTCGGGGTTTGCACAGCAGTCCGATAATTCGCAAATGTTACTTGCCAGCAACAGTACTACGGTAAGCAATATTTCAAATTATTCAACAGTTTATAATTCGGGAAAAGTTTTCCTTAACTGGACAGCTAAAAACGAAGCGGCTGATTGCATATATATTATTGAACGTTCGGGCAATGGAAAAGATTACCAGTCTATTGGTGTTAAAGAAGGCATTGGAACTCCCATTGAGCTTTTTTACAGTTGGATGGACGAAACTCCTCCCGATGGATTTGCTTACTACCGGGTAAAAAAGATTGCAAAGGATGGCACTCAATTTTACAGTGCAGCCAACCCGGTTATTAATATGAGTTCGAGTTATAATCCCAAAGCAAATTATGCCCAGGGAAAAAATGGAACAACCACTATTAAACAATAAAAAATTTCTACGAACCACGAACAGTAAACTTTAATATGACCGCATGGTCTTTTCAAAAAAGATTTCCGGATGCCGTAACCTTACTTACGGCATTCGCAATTTTTATAAGTGGGTTTAAAAGCAGTTTTGCACAGCCTTCAGCCTCTTTTTCGGCAATACCAACTGTAGGTTGTGCCCCGTTAACGGTTGCATTCAGCAATACTTCCTCGGGCGCCAACAGCTATTACTGGGATTTTGGAAATGGCAATACTTCAACGCTTGCCAATCCGTCAACTGTTTACCTTACCCCCGGATTTTTTACCGTAATCCTCATAGCCATTAACACAAGTAACGGGCAGCGAGATACATTAACAGCTTCAAATTACATTCATACTGTAACTCCACCCAATGCCGATTTTAGTGCTTTGCCCTTGGCGGGATGTGCCGGAGAAGCCATTATTAGTTTCACAAATTCATCTACAGGTGCTGTTACTTATACCTGGGATTTTGGTGACGGAGGCACTTCCACACTTCAAAACCCAACTCATGTTTATGCAACTGCCGGAAACTATACCATTAAATTAATTGCAACAAATGGTTTTGGATGTAATGACATTGAAATTAAAAACAATTACATCACAATTCATCCCAAACCAAATGCAAATTTTACATCACCGGTAACTTCATCCTGCGATTCCACCGATGCTTTTGCTTTTTCAAATAATGCGCCCGGAAACATTTTGTGGCTTTGGGATTTTGGTGACGGAGCCACTTCAACGCTTCAAAACCCAACACATGTTTATAATGCCACCGGCTCGTTTACCGTAACATTAATTGCCACTAATAATTGGGGATGTACCGATACCAATTCAGTTGCTAATTATATAAATATCGGGAACTCGCTGGTACCGAGTTTTACGGTTAATAACTCAACAGGATGTGGAACTTTAAATGCAATATTTAATTGTTCGGTCCCTAATGCCACCAGCTGGTCATGGAATTTTGGTGACGGGGGAGCTTCAACACTTCAGAATCCTTCACATCTGTACACTACCACGGGCAACTACAACGTGACGCTTACTGTAACTACCACAACCGGGTGTAATGGTACGGTGACGCTTCCCAATTATATTGTAATTGATCCATTGC
>JBIOHJ010000177.1:0-4458 GCA_044448905.1 Bacteroidia bacterium
GTAGAAGCAAATAATATTTTTTCTGGCTTTGATTTTTCCGCAGCATCCAGCACATTCATTGTTCCCTGTATATTGATATTTGATGATTCGTACGGGTGTTGGTTGCAATAAGGAATAAAATGAATGGCGGCAAGATGTAAAATGATATCGGGTTTTATTTTTGTAATTACGGTACTTACTTTTTGCCTGTCAAGAATATCCATATCATAAAAATGATCATCAGGGACATTAATAAATTGCCGGTTACCAAATGATAAATTATCCAGCACAAAAATTTCATAATCGAATTTCTGAAAATGCTTAATGACTGCCGAGCCGATAAACCCTGCGCCACCGGTGACTAAAATTTTTTTCATCATGAATTTATTTTCAATTTTCGTTATATTAATTTAAAGCCTGAATGAGTTTTGTATAATTGTCCGCTTGTGATGATTTGGTAAAATAAGTTTCTACTAGTGTTATCATTCTCAGTTTTTCATCGCGGGTTACTTTTTCAGGGGTCATTTTTTCTCCTTCATTAACTACAATACCACAATTATTTTTTTTCGCAAAATCAGAATAGTCTCCAATCTCTTCCGAAATTAAGACTTTTAATCCCGCTGACAGATATTCGGCAAATTTGGTTGGAGACGCCACTTTATTTGTAATTTTCTTTTCACGTATTAAAATTCCATAATCACAAACCGAAAGAATTTTTTGCACATCTTTATGCTCAGCCCACTTGCGTATTACCTGTTCCGGAAATTCAGCAGCCATATTTTTTATGTTATCATCTTCGCCCGACAAGAATAAAAGCTTACATCTTTTGTTTTCTTTCATAAGAGGGGCGAGACAATCATGCAACAAATTAAAAGATTGCCAGCCTGCCGTGGAACCGGAATAAACCATAATCAGATCATCTGATGTATATCCCAATTCAGCACGCATATTTTTTATTTCATCTGCCTCAGGCAAACTCATTTTAAAATCGCTGTTTAAAGTGCAGGGGATTATCGCGTGATTTGAATTGTCATAGCTGAATCGCAGATTCCAATATTCAATCAGCTTATTAGAAACCGATATCCTGAAATCAGATTTTATCACAGCATTTTTTTCAAGCAGTTCAATCGAACGGATTAGATTTTTGTAGGGAGCTACTTTGTATTCTTCCCATTCGGCAGCAATGGCGCCCCTTCCATCGTAGCATACTTTTTTAATTGTACCGCTTTTCTTTACCCCTAACGCCACATTACAGGCAAGTACACCGCGCGCAATTACAATTTTTTCACGCAACAGCAAACACACCATTATAAAAAAAGCAATGCTGAATTTCCAGTAATTTGCTTTTGGCACCATGGGTAGAACGATGGCTTTTGAAACTTCTTTTTTAATCTTCATTTTATTTTTTCCAAAATCGCGCATTGAAATAAAAGCGACCAGGCGGATGTTTGCGTTAAAATTTTTATTCAGATGATTTACCACATCATTTACCTGGCTTGAAAATACTCCGGATGGCTGATCGGCATAGGTGAGATAAATCATAATTTCGTTACCGGGAATGAAATTTTAAGTTGCAGCTTTGGCAAAATTTATTTTGAAAGATCAGGATAAAAACACCTCTGAAAATCGTGCCAGTAATTTAGTTTTCAAAAAAGTTATTGACTGATTCAAATCATTTTCTTAAAATCGGTTTCAACCTCATATTTTCTGAAAACTTCAGACAGGAATTTCTCAAACATTTTATGGTTATGTTGCAGTAGCATTTTAGGATGCGATATAAAATGCATGTAATCGTGTTTATTAATATAATCTAAGTATGCTCTGAATTTTACTGCTGTGAGAAGTTCTACAGCAATGCGCTCATTTTTAGAAGTGAGAATATTAAAGCCATTTGAAACAGGTTTTTGCATATCGGTTTTAACCGCAATTTGACCTTGTCCTCTTGTATGCGAATGATCACCTTTAAGGCGAAATAAATATTTAAGAAGTAATTTATTCAAAAAGCTGAGCCCGTCATTAATAAAAATATAACTGATGTTGAATTCGGTAAACGAACCACCGGTTTTTTCAATCATTATATCGTCTTCAAACGAGTAAATATTTTTTTCCGGTGCTGAAGAAAAATCAAAATACTGTGCAGAAGAAAACAAATAAAACCCGGCAAGAACGCTCATGTCATATTTAAATCCGTGTTTCAGAAAGAAAGGTTTAAAATCTTCAAAAGGCTGAATACACCAGCCGCCAGCACGATAGCAATCTATTTGATAACCTGGAGTAACCGGGGAAATAATATCTTTTAATACCTGAACTGATTCGTCAAAAACATATTTTTTTTCTTCGTCCGAAGTATTATGAAACCTGTATTTTGAAACAGAATTCAACCGCCATTCATTTGTGTTTTCCAGATATTCGGCATCTAACCAATGAGGATGCAAGTGGGGAAAAACATAATGACCGGTAGTAACAATTTGCTGAAGCTGGCTGGTGATTTTATCGAAATCGTTTTTGCAAACCGGGTATTGACTGCACAATTTTTTTAACCGCAGCAAATAAACGGTATCAACAAAAAAAATCGACTTTGCATTAAACTTTTTTAAAACCGATAATGTTTGGAGTGTGGGGTTTATAAGACAATCATCCACACTTCCACTGCGGTTGCCGAGGAATAATTCGTAGTCGAAAGTGAGGAGTAATTTTTTTTTCACGCTTAAAAAATAAGGCCAATGGAAGCAGCTATATGGGGACTATCCATTTACCTGGTCAATAATATCTTTTGAGAAATTTTTATTTCCGAATTTTAATCGCGAGAGCATATCATATAATTTGGTTTTAAAAGGATGCAGGTCGGTTTTCCAGAGGTAGCCCGATTTCAGGTCGCCACCAAATCCTTTTTTGAAACGAAAAATTCCATCAAGTGCGGGATTGGTGTTATTAAGGCGAACTCCAACGAGGTCATATCTTTTTACTCCTGAATTTTTTAACATCTTCATCATTTCGAAATGAAGCAATTTCATTGCACCGTATAATTTCGATTCGCCCTGGCTGCCGGCATGCGTGCAATACGCAGCATATTTTGTATGAATAAAAAACACGGCACCAATGGGCTCATTATTATCATACACAACGGCTGGGGTTAAATGATTTTCACCAAGATTGTCGTAGAGCTTGTGAAAGAATATTTTAAAATCAGCAGGAATATTTACCCGTTTCATGGTTACTAAATAGGTGTAATAAAAATCATCAAGCACCTGCTTACCGTATTTTATTTGTGCACCATTTTTTTGCGAATGAACGATGGCTTTCTGGTATTTCTTATCAAAATTTCCAAAAATTTCATCTTCAGTTTTATTGGCAAGGTCAATTACATACGTGCCAAACTCGCAGGAGCGGGAATGGGGAGGCACTGCGCCAAGAATTCCGTAAGGATGCGGTTGTATGAGCCGGTCGCATAAATTATTTTCTCTAAGGAACCGGGTAAATTGGTTAAAAAAAGCAAGCTGGCTGCCGGGCGGAAGCTCTGAATAATCTTTTGCATAAACAGGTGCATGCAATATCTGCCCGAGCTTAAACATTCTCAGGCTGAACAAACGTATGGGCATATAACAATCGAACTCGGTGCTGTAAACAATGTGCAAAGGTTCGTTGTGATAATCGCGGAAAAAATTGGTGTATTCGGGTAGGAATTGAAAAGGCGCTTCATCTGAAGTAAAAGGAATAAGCTGCTGCCAGTCCTGGGAATTGAGGTGACTTAATAATCTCATATGATGAAAAACGGGGTGTGAAAGTAAATTATTTTAAGCACTCTTCCCAACAAAAATCATGCACGCTTCTAGGATGCGTTTGGTTGAATTTCCATCCCAATGCGGAGGAATGTTTCCTTTTTTATACGTTCCGTTTTTAATAGAGTTTATTTTTTCGCTTATTATTTTTAAATCGAAAGGAATGAGCTCATTGGTTCCGATTGTAACGGTTGAGGGGCGTTCGGTATTGGCACGCAAGGTTAAGCACGGTATTTTACGGAAGGTAGTTTCTTCCTGTATACCTCCGCTGTCGGTTAAAACAAGCTTGCATTCAGCGGTAAGTTTTTGAAAGCTGAAATAATCAAGCGGTTCGGTGAGGATTAATTTTTTTAATGATGTGATTTTTTCTTTCAACCCGAAGCTTTCGAGCTTGCCCATTGTGCGCGGGTGAATGGGAAATACCACATGATACGATTGACAAACAAAATCTATTATCTCAATTAATTTATTTAACCCATCGGCATTGTCAACTGTTGCGGGGCGGTGCATGGTCATGAGCACAAATTCTTTTGGCTTCAGATTATATTTTTCGAGCACAGCATTTGTCTGAATTTTATTTTCGAAAGCCACCAGCGTATCAATCATGGTATTTCCGACAAAAAATAATTGTTCTTTTTTCTTTCCTTCTTCAATCAAATTATCGTAGCCTGATTGTTCGGTAATAAAAAAGTAATCGGTA
>JBIOHJ010000178.1:0-4400 GCA_044448905.1 Bacteroidia bacterium
AATTGCCCTATCGGGAATGTTGCCTGCGCCACTGATTATTTTTTCCACTTTCGTGGGATATTTTGGCGGTGGATGGCCCGGTGCGGTTATCATGACAGTTGGAATATTTCTTCCCGCTTTCGGATTTACTCTTCTCGGTCACTCATTGGTGGAAAAAATAATCGAAAACAAATCGCTGCACAATTTTCTGGATGGGGTAACGGCAGCGGTTATAGGATTAATTGCGTTTACAGCGATTCAGCTTTTCAGAATTACCATTACCGATGTTTTTTCCATCAGTATCTTTATTATTGCATTGGTTGTTTTGTACCGTATAAAAACAAAATTCACGATAGCGTTTGTCATCTTAGGTTCAGGGCTTGCGGGTTTATTGTATCAATACCTGAATTAAATTGAAGCCACAGATTCACAAATTTTTTCCACAATTCTTAAAACTAATCTGTGAATCAGTGGCAATCTTTCCCTTAAAAATTATTTATTTAAGTGTTCCAGAATCTTTTCATCCAACGGTTTAGTCTTTGAGTTATAAAAAGCAAGCAGCTCGCCATTTTCATCAATTAAATATTTGCAAAAATTCCACGAGGGTTCTTTGTCATTCCAACCGTTTTGCGTTTTATCCGACAGCCACTGGTAAAGCGGAGCTTTATCTTCACCTTTCACCGAAATTTTTTCAAACATCTCAAACTTTACTCCGTAATTCTCTTTGCAAAATTTTTTTATTTCTTCATTGCTTCCCGGTTCCTGCGCCCCGAAATTATTTGCCGGAAACCCCAGCACAGTAATCTTATCGCCATGCTGCTCATGTAGCTTTTCCAGGTCGGTATATTGCGGAGTATAACCACACTCCGAAGCTACATTTACCAAAAGCACTTTCTTTCCTTTATACTTCGCAAAATCAATTTCACTCCCGTCTATCGCTTTCATTTTAAAACTGTAAAACGAAACAGCAGGTTTTGCATTTTCCAAACCAACAGGTCTTTCAACTGATTGAGCGCAAGCTCCGAACAGCGAGGTAATGCCCGTTGTAATAAGCGAAAATAATTTGTATGTCATGCTGTAAAATTAGTGAAAAATTCACGCAATGAAAAACCACCTAGCTTTTCAAAGCCCGTAGTCTTTGCAGTAATGTAGGATGCGAATAATAAAAAAACACGTAGGCCGGGTGCGGCTGAAGGTTGCTCAGATTATTTACCGAAAGCTTTTTCAAGGCACTGATTAATGACTCACCACTAAATGTTGTTTTCGCAAAATCGTCCGCCTCGTATTCATGCCTGCGAGAAACCAAATTCATCAGCAAGCCGATTACTAACGACAGGGGGCTGTACAATATTCCGAATGCTAACATGCCAAGCTGAAAAAAAGATTTTTCAGAACCTAACGCATTTGACAGGGAGGGGTTATCAATTACTTTCGAAAAAATAAAGAGCATTAACCCCACCTGGAGGATAGAAAGAATAAATCCCAGCCGTGTGTGTTTTTTCTTATAATGACCAATTTCGTGGGCAAGCACAGCAACCAATTCATCGTTTGTGTGATTATTTATAAGCGTGTCAAACAGCACAATTCGTTTTTTAGCTCCAAGCCCGCTGAAAAACGCATTGGCTTTTGAAGAACGTTTCGAGCCATCCATCACAAAAAGATTTTTCAGCTTAAAGCCAACCTTACTGCAATAATCCTGGATGGCAGTGCGCAATTCACCATCCGCTAACGGTGTAAGCTTATTAAACAAAGGCACGATGAGCGATGAATAAAACATCGTCATAAATAACATGACAACCGAAAATGTAATCCATGCAATCCACCAGAAATTCGCACCGCTTACATCATAAAACCAAACAAAAAGATATAAAAGGCTTCCGCCAATAACAGCGCCAAGAAAATAACCTTTCAGCTTATCAAGAACAAATGTTTTAATCGTGGTACGGTTAAACCCGAATTTATCTTCGAGAATAAATGTGCGGTAATAGCTGAAAGGCAAATTCACAATATCGGATAGCACGGCAAGCATCGCGAAGAACAAAAGCGCACTCCATACCGGGTGTGTTGTAATCGTAAGAACCCATTTATTAAGCAACGCAAAGCTTCCGGTTAATAAAAGTATCAGCATTAATATAAGGCTGAATGTGCCGGTAATAAAACTAAACTTTGTTTTTGCTTTCTCATACTCCTGCGACTTGCGGTATTTCTCTTCGTCATAAATTCCTTTTAACTCATCTGGTAATTCATTACTCCAGTTGCGAACATTAAGCCAGTCGAGATATCGCTCAAGGATGTAAGTTGCAAGGAGAATTAAAATTATTATGGTCAACATTATCTTTTGACTTTTGATTTTTTGGCTTTTGACTTCTTTAATATGCTCCGCTCCTCTTTCGCAGAAACCATTCTGCCGAAAGAAAAAACATAAGCAATGCAAAAACCCATTTAAGATTAATAAGGTCTTTTAGTTTTTTTTGTGTATAGGTAACCGGTTTTATTTCTTCGCGAGCTTCAATCATCTTTGCAAGCTCATTTAGCTGTGCAGGGTAAACCATTTCGCCACCGGTTTTATTCGATAGCGCATAAAGCAGCTGGTGGTTGGCAATGGTCTCTCCCGATTCGAGCTGCAGGGCACTGATGCTGAACTCACCGTTTTCTGAAAATAATTTATCACCCAGCTTTGTCTCTGCTCTGAATTTATATTTTCCAACAGGAAGATTACCCGCATTTAATGTATATGCATTGCCGGTTTTTGAAAAAGCAAACCGGTACGATTTTTTTTCAGAATCAGTAATCGTCATTTTTACATCGGGCGAATTCACCATTTCACCCGCATCATTATACAGCTCTCCATCAAACTGCAACGGTTCGTTCTCGGAAAAATTATTTTTGTATTGAATACGGAACGGAGTTCTCTTTTCCTTCACCGAAAGATATTGAACAATTTTGGTAACGAACTCATTGGTAAAATTCGTATTATTGTTTTCAGAGAACTCTTTTAGTCTCCACCGCCATATTCCTTCGGCTGCCAGCACCCCTATTCTTTTCGTTTCCTGCTGATTAAAAAATAACAACGGCTGTTCTGTCCGTACACTGCCTACCTGCTGGTACAGCAATGTATAAATATTCGACTGGCTGCGGTACATTCCAAAAGGAGATACCAAAGGGGGTAACGCTGAAATGTAATTCAGCAACTCGTCACTGACAGTGAACAACGAAAAATCTTTTGCCGGAATTGCCTGCACTTCGTTAAGCCGGTTCCGGCTTTCGCTTATTGAAATGCCGGTGCTGAGCTGGTTAAACAAATTAATATCGGTTTGCGCGCCAAGGATAAACAACACGGGTATATCCGATGATTTTAATCTGTCAATAATTCCATTTGCATTGTTGCCAAATGAAGGAAGCTGATGAAGAATAAGAAGATTAAAATCGTTGATGTTGCCGTCAAAATTTTTTACAAACTGCTGCTTTACTTCGTAATTCTGGTTGCTTTCAATAATAGATTTCAAAGCACCAATATCGGGGTGAGGCGAATTGGCAAGAACGAGAACCTTATTCCTGCTTTCGGTTACTTCAACAAATATGCTTACCTCGTTATTTACAAAATTCATTTCACCGGGCAGGTTTTCGATTTTAATTTTATACTGCTGAATGCCTTTCTGCTTCGCTTCAATAAAAACAGGAATGCTTGCATGATATTTATTTCCCGCAACGTTTATTACCCTGCTGAACAATACTGACGAATCTTTTTCAATAGTCAACCCGGCTTTTTCACCGGAGCATTGCCTTGCGTCAATTACAATTTCAACCGGGAAAGTATTTCCCAAAATAGCCACCCTGTTATGATTTACTTTTGAAATAAGAATATCTTTTTTAACCGAAGTATCGCCAAGCGCAATGGTATAAACCGGTATGTTTAATGAATGATCGGCATAAAGCGGGTTGCTGCCCGTGTTGTACAACCCATCGCTTGCAAGTATGATGGCTCCCACATTGCGGTTGGCAAATTTTAAACCGGCTTCGTAAAACAATTTTGAAATATCGGTTTGCTTATCCGTAAAATCAAAATCAATTTTGTCTTTTACCTGGTCGCCAAAAGAAAAAGTTCTGACCTCGTAATTTTTTTTCAATTGGTCAATCATCCCGGTAAAATTTTCTGAATACGTTTTTTTAAATGCCGATGTATCGGTTCCCATCAGGATGGATTGCGAGTTATCCTGCGCAACAATAATAACCGGTTTTTCCACTTCGCGGAAAATGGTTCTTATTAATGGCGATAATAACAGAAAGGCAAGCACTGTAACCACCACGAAACGAAAAGCAGCCATCAGCTTTTTAAGCCACGGGCGTACTTCTTCAAGCAGCTGTTCCTTCCTGTACAGCGTAAAGGCATAGAGGGCGCCCGTTAACAAACAAAATAAAAT
>JBIOHJ010000179.1:0-4364 GCA_044448905.1 Bacteroidia bacterium
ATACACGCTTACTATTTTGTTTAAAGATTTTAAGTATAAATATGAACTCACACAACTGAACTGGAAACAGCTTTCATATTACGCTATAGAACGCTGGATGGATCTTTCTTCGCCTTCGTATAGTAAATCATATGCCCACTATCTTAAGTTTACCGATGAAAAGGTCAAGGAAATTCTTGCCGATCTCGAAAAAAATCTTGCCAACAAACCAAAGAAAGAAAAAAAGGATTGGTAGTTTAAATTAATTCAAGCAAGTTTTTTCACACTGCTTCTTTTAGTCAACCTCAGGTTTTCCAAATCAACATTTTCAATTAAATTAATTCCGGGGTTCTTATTTATTTCAAGACTTCCGAATTGATGTTGTATACCGAAAAATTCTGCACCATTTACAGTTGCCCATTGCAATAATGTTTGCAATGAAATTTCAGGAGCATGTTCCGAAATGACCTTCATTTCATCAAGAATTGACAAGCTCCAGTTTGATGCATAGGAATCGGTGCCGATGCAACACTTTGCATTTTCTTCAATAAAGGTTTTATAATCGGGTAATTTATTTTCGATATACAAATTTGCATTCGGGCAAAAGCACCAGTAAATGTTTATGGAATAGTGATGCGCAAATTGAATATCTTCTTTATTTGTAAATGTATTATGCACCAATAAAATTTTATTTTCTCTTGGCAAAAGTGGAAGGCAGGACTGTAATGAGCCTTTTCCCGTCTTCTGAAAATGCTCAATGGAAATTCCGATGCCGTTAAAAAAATCAATCATCTTTCCGGTTTTGCTCAGGAACAATTCATTTTCACTTTCACTTTCCTGGTTATGCATGGAAAGAATGAAATTATTTTTGACAGCTGCTTCAGAAATTAATTGAAACAATTCTGTAGAAACAGAATAAGGCGCATGAGCGGTAACCGAATACGGAAGTTTTTTGTTTTTTAATTCTTCTTTAAGAGGAAGTACTTTATTAAATTCTTTTCCCGCAAGTTGAGGATTAACATTGAACACCTCCAGAAATGTATGGTAATAAATTTCACTAGTAGTTTTTGTTGCAAACGAATGATTTTTATTAGAAATGTCTCCGACCACAACAATCCCGTTTTTCCGCATTTCAAAATTCGCATTTGAAACAGCAGTCAGAATTTCTTCAATGATGCTTTGTTTTTGCAATTGTTTTATCTGGCTTATAAATCCGGTCAACCCTGTTCGTTCAACAATCTTTCCTTTCAAATAGGAATGCTCAAGATGGCAATGGGAATTGATAAAGCCGGGACATATAATGCCTTGATAAGTTTCCGGTTCCCAGCTCCCGGGTTCAAATTGTGAAAATATTTCTAAAATTATTCCATGATTTGAAACAGCAATAACACCGTTTTTAATTGGCGGAGATGTAATTGGAAAAATATAATCAGCAGAAATATATCGCATAATAAAGCAAGATTACAAAAGAAAATTTTAAAGGAAGCTGTCTGCTATCTTTGCATTATGCTTTCGAAAAAAGACATACGCATACTTCAGTTACCTGAGCTTGAAGAATTTTTTCTTTCTCATGACGAAAAAAAATTCCGTGCCAGGCAGGTTTATGAATGGTTGTGGAAAAAATCTGCCACATCTTTTTCTGAAATGTCCAATCTTTCCAAATCAACACGTGAACTGCTCGAAAATAATTTTGTAATTAATGCAATAAGAATAGACAAATTACAAAAAAGTAAAGACCGGACAATCAAAAATGCATTCCGGCTTTATGATAATAATATTATAGAAGGGGTTTTAATTCCGACCGAATTCCGAATGACTGCTTGTGTATCCTCGCAGGTGGGATGCAGCCTCACTTGTTCTTTTTGTGCCACGGGAAAATTAGACAGAATCCGGAATTTAAATGCAGATGAGATTTACGACCAGGTTGTCATTCTTAACAAACAGGCAATTGAAAACTATAACATTCCCCTTTCTAACATTGTGTACATGGGTATGGGCGAGCCGTTATTAAATTACCAGCAGGTTTTAATGTCTGTACATCACATCACATCACCTGAAGGATTAAATATGTCACCACAGCGTATCACCGTTTCTACAGCCGGTATTGCCAAGTTGATTAAAAAGTTGGGTGATGACAATGTGAAATTCAATTTGGCGCTTTCATTGCATGCCGCTAATGATGAAAAGCGAAATAAAATTATGCCCATCAATGAATCAAATAATATTGAAGCTTTGAAAGAATCATTGAAATATTTTTATGAAAAAACGGGAACGAGAGTTACATACGAATATATTATATTCAACAATTTCAATGATTCAATACAGGATGCCCGCGAGCTTTATGAATTTGCAAAAACGGTTCCCTGCAAAATAAATCTCATTGAATATAATTCGATTGATGATTGCGATTTCAGGAAAGCTAAAGCAGATAAAGTGGAAGTATTCAGAAGTTTTTTAGAAAAGAAAGGTCTTATTGTAAACGTGAGAAGAAGCCGCGGAAAAGATATTGATGCTGCCTGCGGGCAATTGGCGAACAAAGGTGTGCAAGCGTAAGCTTTTCATACCTTCGCTTTTTATGATTCGTAGTAAAATCATCACACGAACGGTTCTGCTGCTTTCGCTGGTAAGTTTGTTTAATGATATTTCCAGCGAGCTGTTGTATCCCATTTTGCCGGTGTATCTCCAATCCATTGGCTTTTCATTTTTTATGATTGGTTTGCTCGAAGGATTGGCAGAAGCTGTTGCAGGACTCAGCAAAGGATATTTCGGAAATCTTTCTGACAGCATCGGTAAGCGGTTACCATTTGTTCAATTCGGATATCTTTTATCTGCCGCAGCAAAAGCATTGCTTGCAATTTTTTCAACGGTTGTTCCCGTTTTTATTGCCCGCACATTCGACAAATTAGGCAAAGGTGTTCGCACTTCGGCACGCGATGCCATTTTATCTGACGAATCCTCTGTAGGAAATAAAGCAGCAGTTTTTGGTTTTAATAAAAGCATGGACACTATCGGTGCTGCCATAGGCCCGATGCTTGCTTTAATTTATCTGTATTATTATCCCGGAGATTATAAAGCATTATTTGCAATTGCAATTATTCCTTCTGTGGTTGCAGTGTTGATTACTTTCATTGTTAAAGAAAAAATGCTTCAACCTCAATCATCGAAATCAAATATCAGCTTCTTTTCCTTTTTCAAATACTGGAGCCAGGCAACAGCTTCCTATAAAATAATTGTATGCGGGCTTTTGTTTTTCACTTTAATGAACAGCTCTGATGTTTTTCTGCTTCTTGCTATAAAACAAAAAGGGTTTTCCGACCAGCATATGATTGGCATTTATATTTTTTACAATCTTGTATTTGCTTTGTTTGCTTTCCCAGTTGGCAGATTGGCTGATAAATTTGGAATGGTGAAAATGATTGCAATTGGAATGCTGATTTTTTCTTCAGTTTATTTTTCCATCAGTTTTGCCGATTCTCTGATTTTATTTATGCCAATATTTTTTGCTTACGCAATTTATGCTGCGTGTTTTGAAGGTACTGCAAGAGCAATTATCACAGAACATTGCAAAAAAGAAAATACCGCAACAGCTCTCGGGTTTTACAGTAGCTTTTCAAGCATCATGACAGTAATTGCAAGTTCATGGACAGGATTTGTATGGATGAAATTTGGCTCAATGCCTGCATTTATTATTTCTGGTTCCGGTGTTTTATTGGTTGTTACCTATTTTGCCTTTAACCATAAAAAAATAGCGTACAGATAAAACAAATTTACACTGAAAAAAGACCTCTATTTTTATCCTAGCTAATCAGCGCTATCCGCGTTCCATTAAATTTATTTTCTTTACACGCTATGAGTCAAAAACCAAATTACACCTCATCGCTTGTTGTCCTTATCTCGCTTTTTTTCATGTGGGGTTTCATAACCTGCCTGAATGATATTCTTATCCCATACTTAAAAGGAGTTTTTAACCTTATGCACTGGCAGGCAATGCTCATTCAGTTCGCTTTCTTTGGAGCATACTTCATTGGCTCGATTATTTATTTTATTATTTCCGTATCAAGTGGTGATCCTATTAACCGTATCGGTTATAAAAAAGGCATCATTGCGGGGTTGGTTGTTTCTGCTTTAGGAACGGCTTTATTTTATCCCGCTGCACAATTCAAACTCTATGGGTTTTTTCTTTCGGCATTGTTTGTTCTGGGCTTGGGATTTACGCTTTTGCAGATTGCGACTAACCCATATGTTGCAATTTTAGGTGATGAGAAAACCGCGTCAAGCCGTCTGAATCTTGCTCAGGGATTCAACTCGTTCGGAACTTTTATTGCCCCGCTCATTGGCGGATACATGATTTATGAATTGTTCGGAAATAATCCCGATTCAAGCTC
>JBIOHJ010000180.1:0-4281 GCA_044448905.1 Bacteroidia bacterium
ATCTTATCGGGAGGATTCACGAAAGCCATTGGTTACTTCAGGTTCACTTGAAGATGACCAGAAACGAAGAGATTTTACTATCAACGCACTTGCTCTTTCATTATCGAAAAAAAATTTCGGAGAGATTGTTGACCCGTTTAAAGGACTGGATGATTTGAATAGTCGAATTATCCGCACACCACTTGATGCTGACATCACCTATTCTGATGATCCTTTGCGCATGATGCGTGCAATACGCTTCGCATCTCAGTTGGGTTTTAACATTGAAAAAAAATCGTTCGATGCCATCAGCAAAAATAGCGGGCGTTTAAAAATTATTTCGATGGAGCGCATAAGCGAAGAGCTTAATAAAATTATTCTCTCTTCAAAGCCATCCATCGGTTTTAAATTGTTATTTGATTCGGGGTTGCTGAAAATTTTCTTTCCCCAAATGGTTGCCTTACAAGGGGTGAAAATTGTAAACGGTCAGGCTCACAAGGATAATTTTTATCACACGTTAAAAGTACTCGATAATATTTCGGAAGCCACCGATGATTTGTGGCTGCGTTGGGCTGCTGTTCTTCACGATATTGCCAAACCGCTTACTCAACGTTTTGATGAAACCACAGGCTGGACGTTTCACGGACATGAAGATAAAGGTGCGCGTATGGTTCCGCATATTTTCAAACAGCTTAAGCTTCCGCTCAACGAAAAAATGAAGTATGTACAAAAATTGGTACTGCTGCATTTGCGTCCCATCGCGCTCGCGCAGGAAGTAGTTACCGATTCGGCTGTTCGCAGGTTGTTGTTTGAAGCCGGCAATGATGTGGATGACCTGATGACGCTTTGCCAGGCTGACATAACTTCTAAAAACGAAATAAAAGTAAAACGGTATTTAAAGAATTTTGAAATTGTAAAGCAAAAATTAGTTGAAGTAGAAAAAAAGGACAATATTCGAAACTGGCAGCCCCCGGTTACAGGAGAAATTATTATGCAAACGTTTCAACTGAAGCCCGGCAAACAGGTTGGCATTATTAAAGATGCAATACGTGAGGCGATTCTGGAAGGTGAGATCAATAATAATTATAACGAGGCTTTCGCATTTATGCTTGTAAAAGCAAAGGAACTTGGCCTGGAACCTGTAAACACTTAAATAAAAAAAACCTGCTGCACTTCTGCAGCAGGTCATCAATTCCGAAAAGACTAACCCTATGAAACCTTATTAACTTCTGGCAGCTTTTTTTGCTTTTTTCGCTGCGCGTTTTTCTTTAAGTGTTTTTGTAGCCTGTTTTTTCTCTTCCTTCTTTACCGTTTTTTCGTGGCCCATATTTTATTTTTATTGGGTGTAAAAGTAATTGCACGAACATATGCTGGTACATTAAGGTGTTCTTACTTATTAACACAGGAAAGTTAATATCAAAGAATTACGTTTTTTATTATTAACGAGAGGGGTTTTGAGTTATCCGTTGCACAAAATACAGCCACAGATTCACAGATTAATAATTTTTTTTTCTCTTTAATCTGTGAACCTGTGGCTATTATTTTTTAAAAAAATTTCCTTTGTTATTCCCGTGACATTTTTTTCTCGTAAAGGTAAAAGAGAATTAAGCTTAAGCCACCACATAAAAACACCATAGAGAAGTAAGCAACTTCTTCTTTCAGTTGTGTGGTAACATCAAGAATATTTCCAAATAAAATTCCCAGGCCAATTCCTGCAAGGAACATACCGGCTTTCAGAGAATGAAATCTGTAGTTTCTTTTACTTTGAAAAAGGGAAGCATCGGCTCCTTTCTCTATTAATGCCAGCCGTTCTTTATGGCGTGTGGTAAAGTACACGTAAAGAATGCCGAAAATAGTGGCAAATACCGCTAATGGGATAATAATGTCTTCTGCGTTGCTCATTGTTTTTGTTTTTTAAGTGTTTATTTTGTTTATGGATATTATGACGCAGCCTATTTTATCGTGGTTACATAAATTGTGATATTTTTTTAGATTAGCTTAAACTTATTGTAACCGACCTCCATCGGCAGGCGTCTTAATAATATATAATGCAGTACCAGGACGATAATTTTTATATAGATAAAATCCTTGGTGGCGATACCGCTGCTTATGCTTCATTGATTGATAAGCATAAAACCATGGCGTATAATATTGCATGGCGCATTTTAAAAAGCCGCGAAGATGCCGAAGAGATTGCGCAGGATTCGTTCTTAAAAGTGTACTATTCATTAAAAGAATTTAAACGCGAATCTAAATTCTCAACCTGGCTCTTCCGGATTGTGTATAATAATACGATTTCAAGAGTGCGTAAAAAGAAATTAGATGTGGATTCGTTTGATGATGAAAATTATGAATGGATGGAACCTGCCGACACTGCAAAAGAAATGGAACGCCTGTCGCAAAACGAACAAAAGAAATACGTGAATGATGCCATCAGCAGGCTCCCCGAAGAAGATGCCACGGTAATAACCCTGTTTTATATGAATGAAAGCAGCATTGAGGAGATAAGTACTGTAACAGGATTAAGTCAAAGCAATGTGAAAGTAAAATTATTTCGTTCAAGGAAGCGCCTGCATGAAGAGTTACAAAATATGTTGAAAGAAGAACTGGTGGACATTATCTGATTTTATAAGAATACTGAAACAAGTTATTTAAGAAAACTTTAAATTTGCATACCATGAAACACGAACAATTTGACAGCGATGATGTAATGAAAAACATTATCCGCAAAGGCGGGCTTGAACAACCGTCATTTAATTTTACCAATACTGTAATGTCGAAAATACACTCGCCACAATCGGCTGCTGCGTTTATTTACCAGCCTGTCATCAGCCGTAAAGCATGGATTACTATTGGAGCATTGTTTGTTGCCCTTTGTGGTTTTGTGTTTTTAATTCCTCCCGGTGGAAACAGTGCTGTTGATTTATCAAAGTATATTTTACCGGCTCAGCAAACCATAAATAATGCGTTGAGCAAAATAGCCGGAAGCATCTCTTTTATCAATTCATTTTCCACGCTTGTCATCATTGCAGCTGCAGGCTGGTTGCTATTCGCGGCAGATAAATACCTGCGCAGAATGGTATTTACATCTTGATTTTAAACAAAAACCGGCAATCCATCTCTGAATTGCCGGCCCAACAGCACCGGATTTGCCACACGGCAATATGTTTATAGCGCTTTATGCGAAGCGGGGTCGCTGTAATCACCTATGCCGGAGGCGGAGATGCAGGCTATACGAAACTCATATACATTTCCGCTTACCAGCCCGCTGACTACTAAACGTGCCTTACCCGTGTAAGTATAATCAACCCACCTGGGGATGTCGGGGGTTTCATTAATCTGCACTTTGTAAATCAATCTTCCTTTTACACCACCCCAGCGTACAATAATTTCGCCCGGCACATTTCCGAATACACAACGCACATTTCCGGGAGGCGGGAGGATGCCCACCGGGTTGCGAGGGCTTTTTACATCAAAGCCCGCACTCAGAATTTTGGTTTCGTCTCCTTCGCTTGCGCTTTGCACATAACCCGTAAGTGTGCGCAGGCTGTCTTTCAACGTGGCGAGGGCAATGCGCATGAGCGCTTTTTTGTCCCTGTCTCCTTTGAGCGAATCCTGGTAATTGGTTTCCACATCATCCGTTTCGGTGGTGAGCTGCGCCAATGGCGGAACGGGTGTGGTGTAGGTTACATTACCTGTCATCATCAGGATTACTTTCCGCACCTTTTCAATGATGATAAGAACGGGGTTGCCTGAGATTTTCAATACTGCAATTTTTTTCGTGTTCATGATTTTAAAATTTTATATTGTTTGACTTATTTGTTTCTTGCTACTTTTTTTAATTCAACATTCAACATTTCCCTTTATACTATACAATACGGCTTGCCCTGTTTTTTACGGCACTTTTAATAAATAATTTTTCCTCCCGATACTTACCGGGATTCATTTTTGCCAGCTCTTTTCTTATCATTATATATGCCCTGCAAAGGGTTTTGCTTACGGCACCGGGAGTTGAATTTATTTTCTCTGCGATTTGCCTGCACGACATTTTCTTTTTGAAATAAAAATAAACCACGCGTTTCATTGTTATGTGCATCTTTTTAAAAACCTGGCGTATTGCCCATTCCCTGTCATCGGGCCCTTCCGCAGGAGTTACACTTTGCTCGGGCATCGCTTCTTCCGGTTCGTGTACATAATATTTTTCGCAGTTCAGAATATCCATTGCCACGTTATAGGCAATCTTGTTAAGCCACCCGGTAAACTGCCCGTTTTCGCGGTAGTGGTTCCTGCGAAGCTCCGTTA
>JBIOHJ010000181.1:0-4228 GCA_044448905.1 Bacteroidia bacterium
TTATCACTTCCATTTTTTGATGTGGAAGCTGTTCGCTGTAAACTTTTTCAATGCCAAGCTTTAATGCAACTTCTTCGCACTTTTCTTTACGGTCACCACTAAGCAAAACAGTTTTAATATTTAATCTTTTCAAACCGGAAACCATCTCTGCGGCATCTTTTCTGATTTCATCTTCCAGGTCAATAACAGCAATTAGTTTTTTGTTTTTTACAAGATAAACTGAATGATTTTTTTCGGAAGTAAAATCTTTTGCTGCATTATAAGAGCCCAAAATATATTCATTTGTCTGTTCATCAACCGCTTTAATTCCAAACCCTTTCTGCTCGGAGATTTCCTTAAAAACAAAAGGCTTGGTTAAGCCCGGTTCATTGAACGAATTTACGAGTGCAACTGCAATAGGGTGGGAAGAATATTTTTCAAGATGAAAAACAATCCGCTTGATTTCATTTTCATTTTCGTCAAAGCATTTTATTTTTTTCACAATAAACTTCCCGTTTGTGAGCGTTCCGGTCTTGTCGAATACAATTGTTTTTGTTTTACTGAATACTTCGGCAACAGCTCCTCCTCTTATAAGAATTCCGTTTTTCGCAGCTCTTCCAAGCCCCACGCTCACCGCAGTCGGTGTAGCCAGCCCCATTGCGCACGGACAGGAAATAACAAGAACAGCTATGCTTCGCATGATGGAATCACCGAATGATACATCAATAATAAATTTAGAAATTATAAATGTTAACACCGAAATAATAAGCACAGCCGGCACAAACCATGCACTCACTTTATCGCCAATACGTTGAATCTGCGGCTTTGAATTCTGAGCAGCTTTTACCATTTCAACCACGGTTGATAATACCGTTTGCTTCCCGACTTTCTCTGCAAAAATTTTAATGCTCCCGTTTACAATAATAGAACCTGCAAGAACTGAATCATTAATTGTTTTTTCTGAGGGTATCGATTCGCCTGTAAGCATGGATTCGTTGATGCTTGCATTACCCCAGAAAATTTTTCCGTCAGCCGGAATCTGGTCTCCGGTATTGATAAGCAGCAAATCGTTCGGGTGAAGTTGATTGACCGGAACTTCCCTGGTTGATTCTTTATCAGTTCCCCAGTCATTAATTTTTTTAGCCATCACCGGCTGCAGCTTGCTTAATTCTTTTATGGCTGATGTGGTTTGTTTCAGCGAGCGCTTTTCAATAATATTTCCAAGCAAAACAAAGGTGACAATGGTAGCTGCTGTTTCAAAAAAAAGATAGTGATGCACTTCATGAGTTCCACTATACATAATCATTCCTGCCACACTGTAAACAAATGCCATTGTTGAACCGGTTGCAATCAATACATCCATATTGGGAGCACCGGTTTTCACCGAAGCCCATGCACTCTTGCCGAAGTGCCGGAGTCCGGTAAAAATAACCGGTATACAAAGCAGCAGCTGAACAACAGGATTGTGAAGAATTCCATATTGAAAAAGCATATGCAGCAAAAGTGGAATGGTGAAAACAAGCGTAACAATAAATTTTATTTCGAGAGGAGAGAATCCGCTTTCATTAGCTTCAGAAGGGTCTTTTTTATCAATTACTTTATAACCGAGGTCATTAATCCCAGTCACAATATCATTCATCTTTGCCGCACCATTTTCAAAAGTAACTTCACCTGTTGCAAGGCTGACATTTACATTTTTCAATCCTTTTTTTTCGAGCAAACGGGTAACGCTCATAGCGCAGCTCGCGCAGGTCATGCCTTCTACATTTATTACAGTGCGTTCTTCCATACAAACAACTTACGCAAAGTTACGGCAACACAAAAACAAAAAACCGTTCAATAAGCCTGAACGGTTTTTTTCGGGTGAAAGACGGGGCTCGAACCCGCGACCTCTAGATCCACAATCTAGCGCTCTAACCAACTGAGCTACAATCACCATTTAAAAGAAACTCCAATCAATTTCAAAATTGACAAGGGGCGCAAATTTATTGATTAAAAAGCAATCTTATTTGTTTTCTCAAATCATCTTGTAAATTTTATTTTGCTTCAGCCAATGGGTAGCTTTGTTTTCAAAATGAAAGCGGTATCCAAGCACAAAGGAAGTTGTCAGAAAATTTCCGGTTACCATCAGTGATTTGTTATAGTTAAAAGTAAAATCATTAATAGTGCTCACAAGGAAGAAAAATCTCTCACTGTTAAAGCCAAATGATGACCTGAAATCCAGAGCAGCTGAAAGAAAAGTTTGAGAAATTTTCTCTTCGTTAATTATATCATATGTTCTCCATTGAGGTTCCAATCCCGCTGTAAGTGTAGCATTGAAAATGAATTTTTTGAAAACAACGATGTTACCTGAGCCACCACCGCCAAATGAAAATCCTATTACCGAAATTCCGTTCAAATAACTGTACGGGTTGAAAATTTCCTGTGCGTAGTATGGAATCATGCTTGAATCGGAACGGATATTGCCGGTATAAAAATTTGCATTCAATACCCAGCTGGAAGCAGATTTTATTTGTCTGAAAGTACCGAAGTAGGCTGCATTGTATGAAAACTTCTTATGATTAAAAAAATAAAAAGCTTTTAGCTTCCAGATTTTGTTCCGTAAGTTTTCATCTTGATAATATGGAGTGGTGTCATTAAACGAAGGAATAAATAAAGGGGTGTTTTCCTCATAAAATCCTTTGTAATTCCGATAAGCAGCTTCAAGAACAAGCTTATTTCCATTAAGCTGCAGAACCAGGTTTGTATTTTTTGATTTCCCCTTTTTTGCTTCCTCATTACTTTGAATTTTAAATCCAAAAGCAAGATAAATTTTATCGTAAGCAAAAACAAAGCCGGTAACTCCTTTACCGTTCGTATTATATTTAATGTAGTTCGGAACAGAGTTAATCCCGATTCTTTCCAATTCAATTGAATTGTTTCTTATTGCCTGGAAAACTCCCAACCCGAGCATGTCAGGATATTTTACATAGTAAGTTGTATCAAACTGAGCAGAAACGTTGTTGATGCTGAAAAATAAAATTGCAACAGCAAAATCAACCCTAAAAAGCATAAAAAAAACTTATTTCGGTCCGCTTAATTCATTCATATATTCTTCCCACTTTTTATTTTTATAAATATTTTCTCCGAAATATTTCATCACAGGTATCAATTGCTGCGGAGTCTGGAAGCCGGCAATTGGGCTGAGTATATTAACTGATTCATCCAGAAAAATGAAAGAAGGATAACTCATTTTTCCGTTTAGTAATGAAATAGCCAGTTCATTGGATTTATATTCGGGCTTAAAAACAAAATCTTTATCGCGGAAATGAATGGTATCTTTTGTTTCGGCATCTAATTTTACAGCATAATAATTTTTATTCATGTAATCCGCTACAGTATCATTCAGGAAAGTTGATTTATCCATCTTTTTACACCAGCCACACCAGCCTGTATACACATCAATAAAAATTTTTTTCGGTTGGGTTTCGCTTTTCTTTACAGCCTCTTCAAAACTCATCCAGTTAATTTTCTTCTCCGCTTCCTGCCCTGTGCAGGAATTAAGAATAAAAAATAAAACAGGAAACAGCATTGCTGTTTTTATACAGATACTTTTCATTTCGATTTTTTAATTATTTAAACGCAAAATTACTGCATTTGTTTTATTGATTTATTTCTTACAAGCCACACGGTAGAGTGTTATTCCCATGAACGCAAAAAATAATGCGCCAAGCACCTGGTAACCTCCTTCGCCAAGTGCAGATGTAATTCCATATTCGGCACTCCACGTTTGTATGGTGGCAAGAATATTATCATTTACTGAAAGCAAAGCGACAATTACTCCGGCTAGTGCTCCTCCGGCAACCAATCCCGTAGCAAATAAGTTTCCTTTTCCCAGTTCATCTTCTTCTTTTGCGAGTTGTTTTTTCTTTGCCCTCCAATCCACCAATCCTTTTATTGCGCCTCCGCAAAAAATAGGAAGTGTTGTACTGAGAGGTAAATACATTCCAACAGCAAATGATAACGATTTGATGTTGCACAATTCCATCGTGATGGCGACAAACACACCTGCAAGCACAAACTGCCAGTCGAGATTAAATGAAAGCAACCCACGGATTAATGTTGCCATCAATGTTCCTTGTGGAGCAGGATATTTATCGCTGCCTATTGCATGGGTTAAACCCTGTGCAGTCATCTCGGCTGTAGGGCTATCTAAAATTTTAACAGTCATTCCAATTACAATTGAAGAAACAATTGCACCAATGAACAA
>JBIOHJ010000182.1:0-4225 GCA_044448905.1 Bacteroidia bacterium
CAATCTATGCAATATCCCCCGCAATCAATTCCGAGTTCATTTTGATTTTGGATTCCGTCAAAGCAGGATTCTTGTTGTTTCTCATCTTCACAGCCGGAAAAAATAGCTGCAACGCCAAAAATTACAACCAAACCAATTCCCTGAATTATTTTTTTTCTCATTTCCTGTATATAACTGCTAAATTAGTGAATTAAGAATAATTTCAAATCACTTCCACCATATTCCTCATCATATCCTCAAGCGTTTCTGCTTTTCGTATCAGGTGTATTTTATTTTGATAAACTAATACTTCTGCCGGGCGAGGACGGGCATTATAGTTGTTGCTCATGGTGTAACCATAGGCACCTGCATTTCTGATGGCAAGAATATCACCCTCACGCACTTCATTTAATTTACGGTCCCATGCAAACGTATCGGTTTCACAAATGTATCCGACTATGGTATAAATACGGGGAGTTCCTGACGAATTCGAAATATTTACAATATGATGATAAGCATCATAAAACATTGGGCGTATTAAATGATTTTGTCCTGAATCAACACCAACGAAAACTGTTGCAGTAGTTTGCTTCACTACATTTACTTTTACTAAAAGGTAGCCCGCTTCACTTACTAAAAATTTTCCGGGCTCAAACCACAGCTCAAGTTGTTTTCCATATTCTTTACAAAAATTGTCAAACCTTTCTGTAATTGCCTTTCCTAATTCATCCACATCAGTAGTTACATCGTCTTCCTTATACGCCACTTTAAACCCGCTGCCAAAATCAATAAACTCAAGGTCTTTGAAACTTCCGGCAGCTTCAAATAAAAGTTCTGCTCCGCGGATAAATACACCGGCATCTAAAATATCGGAGCCTGTATGCATATGCAATCCGTTTACTTTTATTTTTTCTTTTTCTACAATCCGCAAAACATGCCTTAATTGGTGAATCGAAATTCCGAACTTCGAATCAATATGCCCGGTTTGAATATGTATGTTCCCTCCTGCAACAATATGAGGATTTAAGCGGATGCAGCAAGGAACTTTATTTCCATATTCATGTCCGAATTGCTCAAGAGCTGAAATATTATCAATGTTAATATGCACACCGGCTTCAACGCCTGCTTTTATTTCTTCAATTGAAACACCGTTTGGAGTAAAAAGAATTTCAGCAGGAGAAAATCCTCCCTTCAATCCCATCTGTACTTCGTAAATAGAGACAGCGTCAAGCCCTGATCCGGCTTGTCTCAGCAGTTTCAAAATGTTAATATTATTTAATGCTTTGAGCGCATATTTTATTTTAACATGATTTCCGGGAAATGCATTTTTAAGTTTTTCGTATTGCGTTAAAATTTTTTCGCCATGATACACATAAACCGGTGTACCGAATTGCGAAACAATTTCATTTATTGCCACACCACCTATTTTATAAATTGAATTTTCTAATTGCATATTTATTTTCTTGATATTTAATTCCCGATACTTTCCTCACAAATCTAACAAAAACTTCATCGTATCCATCCCATCGGCATAATCCCATAACTCCGGCTGCTGCGCTTTGCCGAACGGAACTGCATTCTCAATTTCTTTTTTTGCTGTAACAATACATTGTATTTTTTCTTTCTTTTCGTTCAACTCTTTTTTTAAAGCATTGACATCTTTATAAAACTCATAATTCAAAACTGATACCGGGGTTGAAATGGGTTTATCTTCCTTAACAATCAAAAAATTATTGGTGAGAAATTTTACATGATTGAGCAGGAAAACCGCATGGTGATAATCGTAATTATTCATGTATTTATTATGATTCATTACCGTAGAAAAAGATTCGACCGCCTTAAAGAAATTCTGAAAATCATAATTCTCCGGAACGTACAGCTTGGAAACATTACGGCAGCCTAACCCAAAGAAGGAAAAAATATCTATACCGAGATTTTTTAAATCCACATCAGTTTCATCACCATTTAAAACCGCCACCGCATTCCGGTTTTTGCGGATGATGTGCGGATACTTTGAAAAATAATATTCAAAATACCGCGCTGAATTATCAGAACCGGTTGCAATTACTGCATCTACATCCGTCATCCTTTCAACAAATGAAATTGCATTTGAAAACGCGGGTTCTGTTTTCATCAGTTCATCAGCCAGCCACTTCAGCAGAACTTTGTCATCTGATGAACACTTAATCGCAGCATGATTTCCTGAAATCAAAACACAAAGCAAATCATGAAAACCAACTGCGGGAATATTGCCGGCAAGGATGAGGCCAATAGTTTGAAGTTTGGAGTTCGGAGTTCGGAGACCTGGATAATGATTTGTCCATTCATTCAACTTATTTTTCAGCAGCATTCCCGCAATGGCTCTTAATGCCATCAATTGATTTTCCTTGGTAAACCATGCATTTTCCCTGTGAGCCTGCTGAAGTACCTTTTGAAAAGGATGGTTCTCATCATCAAAATTTGAACAGCTCAAATCTGTCAGGGTATTTCCAAGCTTTACAAACGCGTCAATTCTTTGCTGAATAGTCATTTCAGGTAAAAATCTTTAATTCTTAATCTTTAATTTTTAATCTTTCCGCTATATTTGCGCAAAAATAAACTTAACCTGTCTTTTTATGGCAATTATTATAACCGAAGAATGTATTAACTGCGGGGCCTGCGAACCCGAATGCCCCAATAATGCGATCTATGAAGGAGGCGCGGAGTGGAAATTTTCAGATGGCACTTCCATCAAAGGAATGTTCAAAAAAATGGACGGAACCGAAGTGGATGCCGATGCTATACAAGCTCCCGTTTCGATGGATTTATATTACATAGTTCCGGATAAATGCACCGAATGTGTGGGATTTCATGATGAACCCCAGTGCGCATCAGTTTGCCCGGTTGATTGCTGTGTGGATGATCCGAATGTGAGAGAAACTAAGGAAGCTTTGCTGGATAAAAAAGGTAAAATGCACATTGAGTAACCTGCGGTTTATGGCTGCAAAAGAAATTATCCGCTCCTTTTAAAGGGCGGATTTTTTATTAAATATTATTTCGGTGATATTTGCGTTATAGCAATTGCTAAAGTTAAATTGGTTTTGAAAAAAGGGATTCTTATCGTTTTTTACTGCCTGTGCACATCGGGTTTTTCATTTGCGCAAAGCAAAACCCTGTTTGAATTGGAACAGGATTTAAAAATTACAGGTGATAGCATTCTTAAAGGAAGCAACGATTCAATTAGAATTTCCAATTGCAATCTATTCAGTGAGAAGTTCCAGGCATTTTTAAATTATCCCGAATCATTTAACTATGAATTTGATTCGTTGAAAACTGTTTCTGCCCTCATGTCATCTGATAATTTACTGAGAATTTATACCTGGCTGCTTCCCGCAATTGATGGAAACCATTTTTCATATTATGGATTCATACAGCTAAAAGACAAAAAATCGGGAACTATTTCTTTGCTGAGGCTTGAGGAAAGTGAACTGAAACGCGAAGAAGCCGAAATAAAAACTTATGATTATAAAAGCTGGATTGGCGCACTTTATTATACGCTCATTACCTCAAAAACCAAAGGCGGAAATATTTATACTTTGCTTGGATGGAAAGGAAACAACCTCTCAACAACAATAAAAGTAATTGATGTTCTTTTTATTGAAAAAGGAATTGCAAAATTCGGCAAACCGGTTTTTGAAGTTGAAAATAAAATGCGTAACAGGATTATTTTTGAGTTCAGTGCTTATGCTGTAATGTCCCTGAAGTATGATAAAAAAAAGAAAAGGATTGTATTTGATCATTTATCTCCCGGCAATACAGTGCTTAACGGTAGCTACAGTAATTACGGACCTGATTTTACGTATGATGGATTTTTGCTTTCAAAAGGAAAATGGATTTACAAAAAGAATCTTGATTTAAAAAATTCACCGGAGTTTGATAAAAATACGAGCCCATCAAACGTAAAAAGCAAAGAATTTTATAAGCCGGAAAAGTAATCCGAAGACTGAAAATTTCTATCTTTACACTCATCATTTTTCAAACAACTGAGGCTATTTCAAACCAACTTCAAACTTTAAACTTCTTCCATATGCGCAAACACAACTTCGGAGCGGGACCGGGAATACTTCCCGAAATTGCATTAAAGAAAACACAGGATGCCATTATTGATTTCAATGGAATCGGGATGGGTGTAATGGAAATTTCACACCGCAGCAAAGATTTTGAAGCGGTTCTTCAAAAATCTAAATCACTTGTTAAGGAATTACTG
>JBIOHJ010000183.1:0-4184 GCA_044448905.1 Bacteroidia bacterium
GCCAGTACGGTTTCAGAATTATGCATCGTGGCAAAACCCTGCATCTTGGTTCCGCTTCCAACTGCAGCCGAAGATCACCAAACTCAAAACTGCCGTGAGCTGGTAAAAAGAAATGCCGGTATTTTGGTTAAAGACAGCGAAGCGATAAATACTCTGGTAGAAAAAGCGCTTGAAACAATTGATGATAATGAAAAGCTTTCTTCGCTAAGTAAAAATATCAGCCAGCTTGCATTGCCCGACTCGGCTAAAATAATTGCAAAAGAGGTTTTACAGTTAGCAAGGCTAAAAAATAAATAAAAGTGGAGTTGAATCAGGTTAAACATGTATATCTCATCGGAATTGGTGGTATTGGCATGAGTGCGCTTGCGCGCTTCTTTAAAGCGAACGGTAAAAATGTTTCCGGTTACGATAAAACTCCTACTTCATTAACTGATGAATTAATACATGAACAAATTCCTGTGCATTTTGAAGATGAGCTGAACATGGTACCTGCAGAATTTAAAAATAGTTCGTCAAAAGAAAATATACTGATCATTTATACACCCGCAATTCCGAAAGATCATACCTGCTTGAATTGGTTTTGGAAAAATAATTATACGGTCGTAAAACGCTCGGAAGTCTTAGGAATGATTACCAAGAATTCGTTTACGATTGCTGTAGCGGGAACTCATGGCAAAACCACAACATCTTCAATCATTGCTCACTTGCTTATAGAGGGTGGTGTGGATTGCAGTGCTTTTTTGGGAGGCATTTCAAAAAATTATAATACCAACCTCATTCTTCAAAAAAAAACTGATACAAATTCAAAGCCGGTTGTGGTGGTTGAGGCCGATGAGTATGACCGGTCATTTTTAACTCTTGAGCCCGACATTGCGGTGGTAACTTCGATGGATGCGGACCATCTCGATATCTATGAAGACAAAAAAAATCTCGAAGATTCGTACCGCGCATTTGTTGCGAAAGTAAAAAAAGATGGTATTGTAATTTACAAAACCGGGCTTGATCTGAGAGTGTTGCAACCCAATCATTATACTTATTCAATTACATCGGAAGCTGATTTTAAAGCCGAAAATATTTCGATTGTAAACAATCAATACCTGTTTGATTTTACCTACCACGATAAAACATTACCTGAGCTTTCGCTTGGGCTACCCGGCAGGCATAATGTCGAAAACGCTGTAGCCTCTCTCGCTGTTGCATTGCAAATGAAAGTATCGCCTGAAAAGCTTTCCGGATCGCTTCAGTCATACCTGGGTGTTAAAAGGCGGTTCGAATTTCATATCCGCCAACCCGAAATTACATTCATTGATGACTATGCGCATCACCCCGAAGAATTACTCATGGCTATTACTTCAATAAAAGAATTGTTCCCCGGTAAAAAAATCACAGGAATATTTCAACCCCATCTGTTTTCCCGGACACGTGACTTTGCTGAGGAGTTCGCCAAAAGCCTGTCGCTGCTCGATCAATTGATTCTGCTTGAAATTTATCCCGCACGCGAAAAACCGATTGCGGGCGTTGATTCAAAAATAATTTATGATAAAGTCTCTTTTGCTTCAAAAACTCTTTGTTTAAAAAATAATTTGCTCGATGAATTGAAAAAAAAACAAGTGGAAGTGGTGGTGACATTGGGAGCAGGAGATATTGACCAGTTAGTTGAACCGATAAAAGAAATGTTATTGAAAAAATATTTATAAATAAAAAATATGAAGCTCAGAAAAATTAAAATGCCAAAGATCAACTGGAAAAAAATCCGGGTTGTTTCCGTATGGGTGCTGGGTGTTTCCGGCATACTGCTTACGTTAGGTTTTGTTGACAAAGAACAGCAAAACATGAAATGCAAGGGGCTAACTATAAGCATTAACGATGAGAACGGAAACGAATTTATTACAAAAGATGATGTGCTCGATTTGTTAAATGGCAGAGGGAAATACCCTGTTGGAAAGCGATTGCATGATATTAACACAGGGGTGTTGGAAAAACTCATTTGCAGTAACTCCTACGTAGCTAATGCCGAAGTATTTTCAACCATTAATGGAGAGCTTGCTATTGACATTCGCCAGCGCAATCCTTTAATCAGGATTATTAACATAAATGACGAACACTTTTACATTGATGACAAAGGAAAATTTATGCCGGTATCGCTGAATTACTCTGCCCCGGTTATTGCAGCCAACGGGTTCATAACAAATACCTATGCCGAACAATGTATTGTTGAAAATAATAGCAGCGAAACTGATTCGGCAACGGGCAGGCCGATATTAAATCAGCTGTACGAACTGGCTTTGTTTCTTACCCGCAACCCATTTTGGAACGCGCAGATTGAGCAGGTATATGTAAACCAGTCGCTCGAAATGGAATTATGGCCGCGGATAGGAAATCATAAAATTATCCTCGGTGATGATGCTCACCTGGAAGAAAAATTTTCAAAACTATACTCATTTTATAAAGAAGGATTGAATAAAAAAGGATGGAACGAATACAGCGTCATTAACCTGAAATTCGATAAGCAGGTTGTTTGCACACGCCAGGACGCGGAAAAATTTCTTCAAAAAAACCAGTAACCTCAAACCACTAAAACAAAATACACGCGCAATATTAAAGGATGGAAAACTCAGAAATAATTGTAGGGCTCGACATAGGAACCACAAAGATATGTGCTATTGCAGGGCGCAAAAATGAATTCGGCAAAATTGAAATACTCGGCTTGGGAAAAGCCGAATCAATAGGCGTAATGAGAGGGGTGGTAGCTAATATTGAAAAAACAGTTTCATCCATTAAGGAAGCCATCATTGAAGCCGAAACCAAATCGGGAGTCGAAATACATGATGTGCATGTTGGAATTGCAGGGCAGCATATCAAAAGCTTGCAGCATCGCGGTATGATTACCCGTGCGCGAACCGATGATGAAATAAGTCAAAAAGATATTGACCGGATTATTGATGACATGTACAAGCTTGCCATGGCGCCCGGTGAAGAAATTATTCATGTTATACCGCAGGAATTTATTGTTGATAATGAACAGGGAATTAAAGAACCCATCGGGATGTCAGGCGTACGCCTCGAAGCAAACTGCCATATCATTACAGGATTAATTACTGCGGCAAACAATATTGAAAAATGTGTAACCAAGGCGGAGCTCAAGCCGGTTGATCTCATTCTCGAACCGCTTGCATCAGCCGATGCGGTGCTCACTGACGAAGAAAAAGAAGCCGGTGTGGTATTGGTAGATATAGGAGGAGGAACTTCCGACATCGCCATCTTCCAGGATGGCATTATCCGCCATACTGCCGTCATTCCTTTCGGGGGAAACGTAATTACCGAAGACATTAAGGAAGGGTGTACCATCATCCGTAACCAGGCTGAATTGCTCAAAATAAAATTCGGTTCGGCATTGGCAAAACAAATGAAAGAGAACGAAATTGTTTCCATTCCCGGCTTGAGGGGGCGCGAGCCAAAGGAAATTTCTGTGAGAAACCTGGCAAGCATCATACAGGCAAGAATGGAAGAGATTATCGAAAATGTGTATTACGAAATAAAAAGCTCGGGCTATGAGAAAAAGTTGATTGCCGGGATTGTTGTAACGGGAGGAGGCGCGCAATTAAAGCACATTACCCAGCTTATTGAATACATAACAGGCATGGATACCCGCATCGGTTACCCCAACGAACACCTTGCCAAAGGATTTGATGAGGTAAAAAGCCCGATGTATGCCACCTGTGTCGGGCTAGTCATCAGGGGGCTGCAGGATTTTGAGAAAAGAAAAAGCAGGATGGGAGGGAAAAAAGATGATACAAAAGAGCCACGTAAGGGAAACTGGTTCGACCACATATTTAAAAAAGTAAAACAGGGATTGAATGAAGACAGTGTAGATCCTGAATTAAAGTAATATTTAAAAACGATTAATTAACAACCAAAACCTAAAAATCATGATGCAATTTGAATTGCCAAAAGAAAAACCATCCATCATTAAAGTAATTGGAATAGGTGGTGGCGGCAGCAATGCCGTTAATCACATGTTTCGCCAGGGGATACGTGGCGTTGAATTCCTGGTCTGCAATACCGATCACCAGGCTTTGGACACCAGCCCTATTCCGAATAAAATTCAGCTTGGCATAAGCCTTACCGAAGGGCGGGGCGCGGGTTCACTGCCCGAAATGGGTAAGAATGCCGCCATCGAAAAC
>JBIOHJ010000184.1:0-4177 GCA_044448905.1 Bacteroidia bacterium
CCGGCATTTCTTTTTACCAGCTCACGGCAGTTTTGAGTTTGGTGATCTTCGGCTGCAGTTGGAAGCGGAACCAAGATGCAGGGTTTTGCCACGATGCATAATTCTGAAACCGTACTGGCACCTGCGCGCGAGATTACCAGGTCGGCAAGCGCATAAGCCAAATCCATCCTGCTGATAAAATCATAAACTTTAATCTGGTTAGAGCCGGGGCTTTCGGTAATTTCCTTTGCTTCCTGATAAAAATGTTTTCCTGTCTGCCAGATTAACTGATGGTTGGAATTTTTGATTTTCTGCAAGCCTGTTTTAATGCTGTTATTGATAGAACGTGCTCCCTGGCTTCCGCCTACAACCAAAATTGTTTTAGCATTGTCTTCCAAACCAAAGTAATTTATCGCCTCATATTTTTTACCTTCAATGTTAACCGTATCCTCGCGAACAGGATTTCCGGTCTTAACAATTTTTTGTTCGGGGAAAAATTTTTCCATCCCATCATAAGCAACGCAAATCTTATTTACTCTTCCCGCCAATAATTTATTGGTAATGCCGGCATAGGAATTTTGCTCCTGGATTAATGCAGGAATATTTTTTCTTGTCGCCATGAATAACAAAGGTCCGCTTGCATAGCCGCCAACTCCCACCGCAACATCGGGGTTAAACCGGCTGATAATTTTAGCAGCACCCTGTAAACTTGAAATCACCTTAAACGGAAATGACAGGTTCGTAAAAAATGAATTTCGCTGCAGCCCGCTTATCCACAACCCTTCAATTTTATAACCGGCAGCAGGTACTTTTTCCATTTCCATTTTTCCTTTTGCGCCAACAAATAAAATTTCAATGCCGTTATTCATTTTTTTCAATGCATTGGCAATGGCAATAGCAGGGAAAATATGTCCGCCTGTTCCGCCACCACTTATAATTATTTTGTATTTACGCTGTAACTGGGTCAAGCTTTACTCCTTCTTTTTCTAAATCACGGCTAACGCTGAGAATAATACCTATTGCAAGGCTGGTAAACCAAATTGAAGTTCCGCCCATGCTTAACATGGGCAGCGGCTGGCCTGTTACCGGGAATAAATTAACGGCTACCGCCATGTTAATCATTGCCTGGAATACTAAACCGAAACTGCAGCCAACAGCCAGGAACGTTGCAAAAGCCCGCGGGCTTTTCTTCACAATTTTTATTGCCCGGTAAAAAAGAATTATATACAATGCAACAACCGGAATTCCGCCAAATAATAATCCATACTCTTCAACTATAATTGCGAAAATAAAATCGGAATAGGGGTGCGGCAAAAAATTTCGTTGTGTGCTGTTGCCCGGCCCCTTTCCAAAAACTCCCCCGGTGGCAATTGCAATTTTTGCCTGCTGTGTCTGGTAATTACCCTGCGTGTCTTCATTTTCATTTGTAAAATTTTCAATTCGTTTTTCCCATGTTTCAACTCTGCCTTTCATCCCGGTTATTTTAACCACAAGGATAAACAGTGCAAACAATAAAACTCCGGAAGCAATAAGCAGAAAAATATATTTCATGTTTATCCTGCCAATGAACATCAGGAAAACACAGGTAACAAACAGTACGGCTGCTGTCGAAAAATTTGCCGGCAATATCAGCAAACACACCAGGCAAACCGGCCACATGAGCGGCAAAAAGGTTTCTTTAAAATCTTTTATAGTGTCCTGTTTTTTTGATAGCGTGCGTGCTATAAAAAGAATTACAGCAAGCTTGGCAAAATCAGAAGTCTGAAATGAAAGATTTATTATAGGAAGTGTAAGCCACCGGCTTGCTTCATTTAAATTGGTTCCCATAATTAAGGTAAGCAGCAGCAAGGGCACAGTAACCAAAATGGCAATGCGCGAAATGCGTGAATAAAAAGTGTATTTCATCAAATGCGCGAAATACATGAGGATGAATCCGAAGAAAAGAATAATGAAATGTTTGAACAGATAATATTCGGTATTTCCCTGCTGGTATTTATAAGCAAGCGTTCCGGTTGAACTGTACACAGCCAGAATGGAAAAAATAGAAAGCATGATAACTACTAACCAAATCATTCGGTCACCTTTGAAATTAGTTTCTATCCAGGTCATTTGTAGTTGCGAGTTATGAGTTCGGAGTTCAGAGAATACTATAAGGAACGAACTGCATTTTTAAATTGCCTTCCTCTGTCTTCGAAATTTTTAAATAAATCAAAACTTGCGCAGGCCGGGGATAATAAAACCACATCACCTTTTTTTCCTTTCGAATAAGAAATTCTTACCGCTTCAGCAGCTGAGCTTGCATCGGTTATATCCGGAACAATATCAGAAAACGCTTTATGTATTTTTTTATTTTCCGTTCCCAAACAAACTATTGCTTTTACTTTTTCTTTAACAAGATCGCGCAACATGTTGTAGTCATTTCCTTTGTCAACTCCGCCAATAATCCATATAACGGGTTTATCCATGCTTTCCAAAGCATACCAGGTTGAATTAACATTGGTGGCTTTGGAGTCGTTGATAAATTCAATGCCGTGCACCGTGTTGACTTTTTCTAAACGGTGTTCGACATTTTCAAAATCGGAAAAGCTCTGGCGGATTTCATCATCCTTAATGTCAATCACGCGCGCTGCAATTCCGGCAGCCATCGAATTATAAAGATTGTGTTTGCCTCGTAAGGCGAGTTCGAATATGGACATACGAAATGGGTTTTGGTTTTTAATTAGGTTTATGTATAAGTGGTTTTCTTTAATATAGGCGGTCATTCCTTCCTCCTTTTTAATTGAGAACGGGTAAAGCGTTACTTCGGGATTTTTTTTTAACAGCTCAGCGAGTATGTAATCATCATCAGCACAAAAAATAAAAGCATCAGCGGTAGTCTGATTCTGCATGATCCTGAATTTCGAATCGATGTATTTTTGAAGCGAATAATCATACCGGTCAAGATGATCGGGAGTAATGTTTAACATGATTGCGATATCGGCTTTAAACCTGTGCATATCGTCCAGCTGAAAACTGCTCAGCTCAAGCACATAATAATCGTACTTGTTTTGAGCAACCTGCCAGGCAAAACTTTTTCCCACGTTCCCGGCAAGCCCGGTATTTAAACCTGCTTTTTTTAAGATATGGTGCGTGAGCAAAGTTGTTGTAGTCTTACCGTTAGTTCCCGTAATGCATATCATTTTTGCTTTGGTAAAACGCGATGCAAATTCTATTTCGGACAGCACCGGGATATTTTTTCCGGTGACTTTTTTTATTACTTCAGCACTACCCGGGATGCCCGGGCTTTTAATTATTTCGGTTGCATTCAATATTTTTTCATACGAATGTTTGCCTTCTTCAAATTCAATTTTATTCTCAATTAATATTTTCTTATATTCTGTATTTATTCTTCCCAAGTCCGAAACAAATACTTCATACCCTTGTTTTTGCGCAAGCACAGCAGCACCTGCTCCGCTTTCGGCACCACCAAGAACAACAAGCCTCTCCCCGACCCTCTCCATTTGAATTCTTTTTTTTATTTTTTTCAGTTCTCTCTTTCGGAGAGGTTATGCGAAATTTTTTATCTTAATTTTAATGTGACTACACTGAGCACGGCAAGCGCAATTCCTACAATCCAAAACCGGGTAACTATTTTTGATTCGTGATAACCCAGCTTTTGGTAATGATGATGCAATGGCGACATTTTGAAAATTCTCCGGCCCGCTCCATATTTCTTTTTTGTGTATTTAAACCAGGTTACCTGCATCATCACCGAAAGATTTTCGACCAGGAAAACCCCGCATACAATTGGTATTAATAATTCCTTCCTGACCGCAATGGCAAAAACCGCAATAATTCCTCCTAAAGCAAGGCTGCCCGTATCGCCCATGAAAACCTGGGCCGGATACGAATTGAACCAAAGGAATCCAACACATGCGCCAACAAATGCACTCATAAAAACCATGAGCTCGCCAATATTGGGGATGTACATGATGTTGAGATAGTCAGCAAAAATGGTATTGCCCGATACGTAGGCGAACACCGCAAGCGTGCTTCCAACGATGGCTGATGTCCCAGTTGCAAGCCCATCTATTCCATCCGTTATATTGGCTCCATTCGAAACAGATGTTACAATAATGATGACAGCAAGGATATAAATGACCCAGGTGTATTTACGCATTCCTTCACCAAGCAATGCCATCACTGAAGAATAATTGAA
>JBIOHJ010000185.1:0-4120 GCA_044448905.1 Bacteroidia bacterium
TGCAATTTTAGGTGATGAGAAAACCGCGTCAAGCCGTCTGAATCTTGCTCAGGGATTCAACTCGTTCGGAACTTTTATTGCCCCGCTCATTGGCGGATACATGATTTATGAATTGTTCGGAAATAATCCCGATTCAAGCTCGGTTAAGATTCCATATCTCGTTTTTTCGCTGGTGTTTCTCCTGATTGCCGTGGTAATTCAGTTTTCATATTTGCCGCGGTTTGAAAATATGGAAGTGATTGAAAAAGGAATGGGTGCTTTGCATTATCCACAGCTGACACTTGGGATTATTGCAATTTTTATGTACGTGGGCGCAGAAGTTTCCATTGGAAGCATCATGACAAGCTTTCTTGCATTGCCGGAAATTGCCGGACTTACGTCAGAAGAAGCTACCATTTACATTTCACTTTACTGGGGTGGCCTGATGATAGGAAGATTTACCGGCTCAGTTTCTCTCAGCAATATTTCTTCGGAAAAAAAAATATTGCTGACTATTTTACTTCCGTTCATCACATTTCTTTTTATGATGATGGTTTTTAATTTTAAAGGAGCCGATATTTCAAAACTGTGGAGGTACCTCCCGTTAGTTTTTATTAATGTGATTGGTTTTTTTGCAGGACGTTCGGTTCCGGCAAAAACACTTTCGGTGTTTGCTTTAATTGCCGTGGTGATGTTGGGTATCGGGTTAACCTCCACAGGTAAAACAGCCATGTTTGCCATTATCGGCATCGGCTTGTTTAATTCCATCATGTGGTCAAATATTTTTACGCTTGCCATAAGCGGACTCGGAAAATATACAAGCCAGGGTTCTTCTCTGTTGGTTATGGCAATTCTTGGTGGTGCATTAATTCCTCCTCTGCAAGGTTACATTGCAGATATAAAAGGAGTGCATTTTTCTTTTATCGTTCCAGTGCTGTGTTATGTTTACCTGGCTTTTTACGGATGGAAAATGAAACGTTTAAAGTTTGAAATGTAAAGCCTCGCCTTTTTACAATCCCTACTTTTGCCTGCCATGCTTTCGTTGGAAGAAATTAAACACCCGATAAAAAATGAAATGGAGCTTTTTGAAAAAAAGTTTCATGATGCTATGCGGAGTAAAGTACCCCTTCTTGATAAAATCATGCATTACATTGTTAAGAGGAAAGGAAAACAGATGCGTCCAATGTTTGTTTTTTTTTCTGCCGGAATTTGTGGTGGAATTAATGAATCAACTTACACCGGAGCTTCGCTGATAGAATTGTTGCATACTGCTACACTTGTTCACGATGACGTGGTGGACGATGCAAATCTCCGCAGAGGTTTTTTTTCTATCAACGCATTATGGAAAAATAAAATTGCTGTTTTGGTTGGCGATTATCTTTTATCACGCGGACTTTTAATTTCTGTCGCGCAAAAAGAATTTGAACTTTTGGAAATTGTTTCCACTGCTGTTCGCGAAATGAGCGAAGGAGAATTATTGCAGATTGAAAAAGCGCGCAAGCTGGATATTGATGAAAATATTTACTACGAAATCATCCGCCAGAAAACCGCATCGTTAATTGCCTCCTGTTGTGCGGTGGGTGCATCTTCTGCAAAAGCTGAAAAGGAAATTGTAAATAAGATGCATCAGTTTGGTGAAAACGTGGGTATCGCTTTCCAGATTAAAGATGACTTGTTTGATTACGAAAAAAATTTAAAAACCGGCAAACCATCTGGCATTGATATCAAAGAAAGCAAAATGACTTTGCCTTTGATTTATTCACTAAGCAAAGCGCAAAACTCTGACAAACGGAGAATCATAAACATTATTAAAAATAATAATACCGATGATAAAAAAGTGGCTGAAGTAATTTCGTTTGTGAATTCAACTGGCGGAATTGATTACGCCAAAAAGCAGATGCATGATTTTCAACAAAAATCTTTTGAACTGATTTCTTTTTTCCCAGAAAATATTTTCAAAAAATCCCTGATGGATTTGGTACGGTTTACTACCGAAAGAGAAAACTGAGTTATTCGAGACATGACCATAAGCCGTGGCTCGAATTTACCTCATCATTTCAATTTCACCATCCTCAATACTCTTGTTTGTTCTCCGGCTCTAAGCTGAACAAAATAAATACCAGGGCTCAGATTGGGACAACTGACATTATATTTACCCGCAACCTTCTTTTCATCATTTACCGGCTTGTAAACAAGTGTACCCTTCGCATCAAAAATTACAATGCTTATGTTCTGCTGACTTAAAACCGTATAATGAACTGTTGTTTCATCGACAAAAGGATTGGGAGCAATATAAAACTCTGTAGTGTTTCCATATTCATCAATTCCTGTAATAATAGAAATTAACGTGTCGGTTTGCACAGTACAACCTCCCGCACCGGTAATAGTAAGAGTAACTGTATAGTTACCCGTTGCCGCATACGTATGAATGGGTGATTGAAGGGATGAGAAAAATCCATCACCAAAATCCCAAAACCATGTAAGGGCATTTGGAGTCGGGCAGGTAAAGCTTATTGGCTGCCCAACCTGCATGATTCCTGAATATTGTATTTGTGCAACTATAGTATTTACAGTAACTGAATTAACAATCGTATCACTGCCAAAAGCGTTTGTCGCAATCAATTCAACCTGGTAGGTTCCCGCAGTTAAATACTGATGCGTTGGGTTTTGCAGAGTGGATGTATTACCATCATCAAAGTCCCATTGCCATGAAGTGGGCAGGTTCTGCGAAATATCATAAAACTGAACTTCCCCGGTGCAGGTATTAATTATCTGAGTATTAAACAAGGCAACAGGCGGTGCATTAGCCGGAATAACCAGGATGGTGTAATCTTCAAACTGTCCGTACTGTACATTGTTGCATGGAGCGGGCGGTGCATTTACAGAATAATCAGAGCCTACACGCATCCGGAGAGGAGTATTAAATGTTGCTGCAAGTGGAATAGTAACGTTCGCCTGATGATTGACTAACGCAGTTGAGGTAAATACCTGTTCGGTACCGATGTTAAATACACCATCATTATTATAATCAATCCACGCCCGCACATTTTCCATATACGTTGGTCCGGTAGTTACTTTTAACAGGTATGTCTGCCCTGCGATAACGTTAGTATTTCCCGTACAGGTAAAGTTTTCATAACCCACACTTCCATTAGCGCTGATATTATTGATGGTATTGAATTCTACCTGTGTAATCCCCATAAGGCAACAATAACCGGTTGTAACGGGGGTACACGATGCCGCAATAGGGCCTGAAACTGAAGGCACAAAAACACTCAACGTTATGGAATCACATCCCAACGCGTTACATGCAACCAAAGTGACAGAATACGTGCCAATTGAAGAATACGTGTGAGTAGGATTGGCAAGTGTTGAAGTGCCGCCATCCCCAAATTGCCATGCCCACGATGTAGGGCTGTTTAATGTCTGGTCAGTAAATGTTACAGTTCCATTGCAATTGTTAGCAACATAAATAAAATCGGGGCAAACATTATTGGTTACAGTTAAAGTACACGGCACAGCAATTTGTGGGTTCAATGGATCGTTTGTAGAAATTATGATTTGTCCGTAATAAGTTCCTCCTGATAATCCGAATGAATTAAATGTAACGTTCACCGTAGCCGAATCGCCCGCTGTAATCGTATCGGAAACTGAAGTAATATCAATCCAGGAAGGAATAATTCCGGTTACAGCCCACTCCATCGCATTGGCAATTATTCTTGAAGCGTCAATACTGGTTGCAAAATAATCGAAGCCGATATAAATCACTTTGCCTGCACCTGTATTACGGTATGTAACCACATCATTACCTGCTGATGTTACAACCTGGTTGGCATCAACATTTGTAATGTCTAATAATAAAGTTGCATTGGGTCCGGTAAAAGTAGCTGCAACCTGGTCAGCAAGAGGATGCGAAGATTGTACTACCGTCATGGTTCCACCCGTTCCTGTTCCGAAATAAGTGCCGTTTATTAACCCGGTATTAAATAAACAATTTGCCTGTGTGCCTCCCGCACCGCACATGATAACAATGCCCCCATTATTAGTAAATGTTTGCAGCACCGATGCAAATCCGGTATAAACCGAAGGTAATCCATTTTCAGGTTCAGCCATCAGGAAAACCTGTTTTCCAACCAATGAA
>JBIOHJ010000186.1:0-4064 GCA_044448905.1 Bacteroidia bacterium
CAGAACCCATTGCATTAGGTAATGCAAGCACTGTATTGAGGTAATCAGCATGAGGAAGTTTTAATTCGCGTTCAAGCAATTTTAACTCATGAATGAACGACCGGATAAATTTTTTGTTAAGTGAACCTTTCTTAGAATCGTTTCCATTATCAATCAGGATGCTTGCCTCAGCCCTCCCTCTTTGTATTTCCTGCGAAAGCAGGTTTCTTATTTCAAGTTCCTTTTCGCGACAAGATAATGGAATCCGCAAGCCAAGTTCAAATGACTTTCCATTCAACGATTTTATTTCAACTGTTACGGAATTTCCACCCATTTTGCCGGTTGCTTTTCCGTATCCTGTCATGGATTGTATCATAAATTATAGAAGATAATTATACAAAAATATATTTTTTAAATCGATATTTTTTTTGTGACTGACCTATTATGATTCGCACTTACCAGGTAAACACCTATAAAAATTAAAATAGCTGCTACGAACTGCAGAAAATTAGGCTTTCCTTCGTTAAGCAGCAACGAAAATACTGTTGCAAACAAGGGTTGAAGATAAATATAAAAACTCACTACCGAAGAGCTCAGGTTTCTTAAAGCGATAATGTTTAAAAAATAAGCAATAAAAGTTACTGCCACCACTACATAAATTACACCCAGCCACAATTCAAAGCTCAAATCCTGCCAACGCGCATGAATACTTTCTTCAAACCCGAAAGGGAATACCATGAATGTTCCAAAAAAGAAAACCCATTTCATTAAAGTTACTACATGATACTTCATCATTAAGGGTTTAACAAGAATAAGAAAAACAGCAAACGAAAGCGAGTTGGTTAAAACCATCAGGTCGCCAAGAACAGTTTCGGAGCTAAGCGAAACCGTTTTTCCAAATACAATTAATAAAGAAGCACCGGTGATACCCGTAATAATTCCCGCAATTTTTTGAATTGAAATTATTTCTTTCAGTACAAAGCGGGCAATTATCAAAACCAAAATCGGGTTGGTAGTCATCATGAGTGCCGAATTTATGGGGGTTGTTTTTGATAATCCCCAAAAGAAAAACAACTGATTGATGGCAATACCAAACAATCCGCACAAGATTATATTTTTCAAATCCTTTTTTTCGATTTTCTCTTTTATAAACAATCCCACTATAAAAAAAAGTATCATCGTAAAAAACACACGCACCATGATGAAACCGAACGGGCCAATATATTCGGGCATTATCTTTTTAGCTATGGAATAATTTGCACCATAAATCAGGTTAGCAGTTAAAACAGAAAGATGTGCGCGAAAATTTGAAAGCATAATAGCTCAAAGCTTGCTTTGAATGGCGGCTTTTGCCGCAGCAATATTTTTAGGTGAATTCCCGATAAATATTTCTCCACTGGTAATTATCACGGGCCGTTTCAAAAAAGTATATTCCTGTAAAATATATTTTCGGTAATCTTTTTCAGTCAGTTTTTTTTCATTCAGTTTCCATGCCCTGAATTTAAGCGCTATACGGCTGAACAATGCTTCATAGCTTCCCGCCATTTTTTTCATTTCATCAATTTGCTTTTCGGTGATTGACTCGGTTTTGATATCCTGCAAAACAAAATCTTTTCCGGGTTTCAGTTCTTTGAGTATGCGCTGGCAAGTGGAACAGGTACTAAGGTGATATATTTTTTTCATAACATTTTTGTAGTGTGTAAAAATAAATACTTGAGAAGGAAAGGCCGGCATGTTTTGACAATTTTTTGTTTCTTTGAAAACAAATGATAATTAAGAGAGATGATTTCCAATAATGATTTCGAAATAAAGCTTCCGCAGTTTGAAGGTCCGTTCGACCTGCTTCTTTTTTTTATAGAGCGGGATGAGCTGGATATTCACAACATTCCCATTTCAAAGGTCACGAACGATTTTTTAGACTTTTTACATCTTGCAGAAGCCATGAATATTGATCTGGCAAGTGATTTTATTCTGGTAGCTTCTACATTGATGAGAATAAAAGCTAAAATGCTGTTGCCACGGTATGAAAAAGATGAACAGGGAAATGAAATTGATCCCCGGCTTGATCTTGTGAAAAAGCTTCTCGAATACAAACAGTATAAAGAAGCTTGCATTGATCTTCGCCAAAAGGAAGAATTACGCGATAAAATGTTTGAGCGCGGCAACATTAAAGCCGAACTTTCAAAAATTGCAATGTATGCAGATGGGACAATCTATACTGCTGAACTCAATTCGCTCACTTTGTATAAACTGATAACCACCTTTGATAAAATTATGGAACGGTTTAACAGGGAGGAAAATGCAAAACATACCATTATCCGCTACCCGTACACAATGGAAGAAGAAAGCGGGCATATCATGAATTTAATAAAGTCCAAACCCACGGTTTCGTTTAGTGATGTTTTTGCGCATTGTAAAAACCGCATGCATGCTGTGTATACTTTTCTTGCATTGCTCGACATGATCCAGCTTAAAATTGTGAATTTGTTTCTCAGTGGTGGATTCAATAATTTTTTTATTACCAATTCTGAAATAGACGCAGCCGGTGCAAATTAATTTTTCGCTTTTATTTTATCCGGAAAAATAATTTACTTTTCGCTTTTAATTTCGCTAAAAAATTATGTTTGAAAACCTGATTGGCTTTTTTGAAACACTCATCAGTTCAGAAAAAATCATCTACTACGGTGGATTATCATTGCTTATTATTGTTGTTTTTGCCGAAACCGGTTTATTCATCGGTTTTTTTCTTCCGGGTGATTATTTATTATTCACTGCCGGTTTGCTTTGCGGAACCGAGCAACTTGACATATCAATATTTCTTCTTCTCATTTCGCTCATACTGGCATCTGTTGCCGGAAATTATGTTGGATATTATACAGGTAAAACGTTGGGGAAAAAACTTTTCACCCGCCCCGATTCACGGTTCTTTAAACAATCACGGGTGCAAAGAGCAAAAAAATTTTATGACGAAAAGGGAATGTTATCATTAGTGCTTGGCAGGTTTCTTCCTATTATCCGCACTTTTTCACCCATCATAGCCGGGGCAATAGATATGGATTTTAAAAAATTCAGCGTGTTTAACTGGTCAGGCGGATTCTTGTGGGTGGGAACGTTAGTGTCCATAGGTTATTTTCTTGGAAGAACCTACCCTGAAATTATCAACTACCTCGAATATTTTATAATTGGATTTGTTCTTATCACAACTATTATTTTGGTCAGGCAGTTTATGAAAAAAGAAAAAGCAAAATAGTTTAATTTTTCAGCTTCAAACTTTCAATTTTCTCAATTATCTCCTCCGCTTTTATCCTGTGCATACACGGATTGTCCGGGTACTTGCAATGAATCTGATCACAAGGATTGCATTCCAGCTTATGGTGAACATAAGTTGCTTTTTTGCCATAAGGTGAGAAGACATGTGGTTCTCCCGGGCCGAACAAACCAATCACCGGAATATTTACCGCAGCCGATAAATGCATCGGGCCGCTTTCATTGCCTATCATTAATGATGCTTTGGATGATAGTGCAGCAAAGTCCAGCAGGGAAAAGCCGCTAAAAACATACGTTGTGAAATTTATTTGCTCCTGAATTTTTCTGATATCATCCAGTTCATCGCCTGTTCCGACAAAAACAATATCTAAAAAATATTTTTCTTTCAGATATTTCGCAAGTGTAGCAAATTTTTCACCGGGTAATTGCCTTAAAAATTTTCTTGCCCCGCTGTGAAATATGGCAAAAGCCTTAATTTGATTAGATGAAATAAAATTTCCAGCCGCAATTTTATTTTCTTCCCCGAAAAGCAAATTGATTTCAACAGGTTCATTTACTTTTCCAATGACGGGCTCGAGCACCTGCAGGTTGGTATAAACTTCGTGCGGATGCTGTGGCCGGAAAAATTTATTAAAAAAACGTACTGTGCCCCTGTCTAATCTTATTTTAGGAGAATGTTTCAGGGCAAACCATTGTGTTTTAAAATCACCCCTTAAATCAATTATCAGATCAAATTTTTCGTTCAGCTCTTCCTCCCTAAAAACAATTTTATTGATGTTGGTATTATATTTTAAAAGTGACGAAGTCAACGGCAGACA
>JBIOHJ010000187.1:0-4040 GCA_044448905.1 Bacteroidia bacterium
AAATAAATTATCATTTCCTGCACTCCTTAATTCAAAAAACGATAACGCGGTTTTTAAATCATTCAAGCCTGATTTGATACAGGTTGAATGCAACACAGCCTCAGTACAATTATTAACTTTGATGCAACACGATTATCCGGGATGGAACGTTTATCTGAACGGAAAAATTACACCGCATTATACTTCCGATTATATGTTTATAAGCCTACTGCTACCTGCCGGCAAAAACCTTGTTGAATTCCGTTTTGAGAATAAAACAGTGTATATCGGTTTGCTTATCACCATCATTTCATGGCTTTTTTGTACCGGCCTTCTGATAGCTAAAAGAAAACCCCGAATTTATTAACCGTTCCATTAATACGGGCAACGGGTGGTTTATCCCAACTCCTTATTATTCGATATTTTTGTGCCTGCCTATCATAACATTCTGTTGCCTGGTTTTAAATAAAATTCGTTACTTACACAATAAAATCGAAAATTATGCGTTGATACCAGTTGTCAACCGTAAACCATTATTCTTTATGACCCAAAAACCGGCTCTTTTTGTTTTTACTTTTTTATTCTCCCTGGTATTAAATTCAAGCCCGGGTCAAAACCTGGCGATTGGAGAATGGCGCGTACATCTGCCGTTCATTAAAGCGCGCAGCGTTGCCGATGGAGGAAATAAAATTTATTGCGCTGCCGAAGACGGCTTGTTTTTCCTGAACAAAGATGATAATAGCCTGACTACGTATTCAAAAATTAACGGGTTGTCTGACATTGGGATTAATGTCATTGGATATGATCCGGATTACGATGTTTTATTTGTTGGTTATGAAAATGCAAATATTGACTTGGTTTTTAATAATCAGGTTGTAAATATTCCTGATATTAAAAGAAAAAATATTGTAGGCGCAAAGTCAATTAATGGAGTGAGCTTCGTTGGAAAATTTGCATACCTAGCCTGTGGCTTTGGCATTGTGGTGGTTGATTTGGAAAAGCAGGAAATAAAAGACACCTATTATATTGGTCCCAATGGTGAAAACATTAATGTATTTGGAATTGCTTTTGACGGAACAAATTTATTTGCCACAACCGACTCAGGTGTGTACACCATTGATGCTTCTAATCCCAATATTACTTTCTATGGAGCTTGGATAAATGTTTTAATTGATAATTCAAATAGCGAATACGATCAGATTGTATTTTTTAATAATAAAATTTATGTTAAGGTTAACGAAGCTAATAATAATGATTATGTGTTGCGATATGATACCCCTTCATGGACTAATACAGGCATATCAATTTATGAAATAAGAAAATTACAAGCTACTAATAGCAATCTGGTTATTGCTGCTACTTTTAACGTGAAGGTCTATGATACCATGCAGCAAATAAAAAACATTGATCAGACAACTTACGATTGCTTTATTCATGACGCTACATTTGATAATTCAGGAACAACATGGATTGCGGATAATCACAAGGGGCTGGTAAAAATAGACCTGTCTTCACAGATTGAATACATTGCTCCTGATGGTCCATATTCAAAACTTTCTGCCGATTTGCAAATTGTAAATAACCAATTATGGCTTGGTCATTGCACGCGAGGTGGCAAATGGGATAATCTTTTTACGGGTGACGGTTTTTCGACATTTACATTTGTCGATAACAACTGGGCCACTTACAACCGAACCAATTTAACAAGCAACATTGTTTCTCTCGATTCATTGTTCGATTTTATGGCGGTTGCAATTGATCCGCGAAAAGCCAGCCATGTATTTTTAGGATCCCGGGGAGCCGGGCTGTTAGAAATGGAGGATGGTGTGATTAAAAATTATTATAACGAGTTCAACAGTACTTTGCAAACTGCCGTAGGTAATCCGGGCAGCTGCCAGACCGGAGGAATTGCTTTTGATAAAGACTATAATTTATGGGTGGTTAATTCAACCGTTGCAGCTCCGCTGTCGGTGTTAAAAACAGATGGAACATGGCAATCATATTCATTTCCGGGTGGGTTAGCCTTCAATGCATTTCTTGGCGAATTTCTGATTGATTCTTATAACCAGAAATGGATTGATAACAATCAGTCTGGTGTGCTGGTGTTTGATGAGTCAGGAACATTAGGAACACAAAAATACCGTTTCCTTAATTCGGATGAAGGCAATGGTCATTTGCCAAGTAACGATATAAGAGCTATGGTAGAAGATAAAGAGGGGCAGGTTTGGTTTGGAACGGCCAAAGGTGTTGCTGTGTTTTATTCGCCCAGTTCCGTATTAAATGATAACGTCAATAGTGATGCTCAACAAATTTTGCTTTTGCAGGATGGTACATATCAGTATTTGCTCGAAACCGAAATTGTAACCGCAATAGCTGTTGATGGTGCAAACTTTAAATGGTTTGGAACAGAAAATTCCGGAGTTTACCTGATGTCGCCAGATGGCACCAAGCAAATTGTACACTTTACGGCTGAAAACAGCCCATTGTTATCCAATAATATTGCAAGCATTTCTATTAATCAAAAAACGGGCGAAGTTTTTTTTGCAACCGACAGAGGAATTATTTCCATGAAAGGAATTGCCACTGAGGGAGGCGAACAATGTGACAGTATTTATGTGTATCCGAACCCGGTATATAACGATTATGAAGGCATTATAGCCATTAAGGGAGTGATGAATAATGGAAATATAAAAATTACCGACATAAGCGGAACTCTTGTTTATGAAACGACAGCGTTAGGTGGTCAGGGCATTTGGGATGGAAAAAATTTTAATGGTGAAAAGGCGCATACCGGTGTTTATCTTGTTTTTTGTTCTGATACCGATGGAAAAAATACTTGCATTTCTAAATTGCTTCTTTTCAATTAAAGACGATTTGTTTTAAAAAATCCCGTACGTTTGATGAGACAAATTTCACCAGCATGCTTCGCAAAACAAGAGGTATCGTTTTACAGGTTACAAAATTTTCTGAATCAAGTATTGTAACAAAAATTTATACTGAAGAGTTCGGACTGCAATCGTACCTGATGAACGGGGTGCGGAAGCATAAAGCAAAATTTAACAGTAATATTTTCCGTCCATTAAGTTTAATTGATTTGGTGGCCTACCAAAAATCAACTAACCATGGATTAAAAAGAATTGCTGAAATCAGCTGCAACCATCATTTTATCTCCATTCCTTATGATGTGGCTAAAAGCTCCGTTGCAATTTTCCTTAACGAAATAATTTATCGTTCCATTCGTGAAGAAGAAAAAAACCCTTCCCTGTTTCAGTTTCTGCAAAATGCAATTACCATTCTTGATTTAAAAACAACCGATTGTTCCTGGTTTCATTTATTTTTTATGATTCATTTTACAAAATACCTTGGATATTTTCCAAACTCGAATTATTATGAGAACAATTTTATTTTTAATTTGCAGGATGGAATTTTTCAAAAAGACGTTCCGTTACATTCTCATTATTTAAACAACAGCCTTACAAAATTCCTTTACAGGATGATGAACAGCACCTTTGAAGATTATCATCTTGCTGAATTAAATTTTCGACAGAAAAATGAATTGCTTAGTGCACTGGTAACTTATTTTGAGTTCCATCATACACATGGAGGCCATATTAAATCACACCGGGTCCTGCATGAAGTAATGAATTAAAAATTATAAAAATCAATGATAAAAAAAATAATTAAAAATTCTATAGCTGTTTTAATAGTCTCTGTATTCCTGATTTCATGTAACAATAAAAAAAGTGAAAGTGAAGGCGAAAATACCGCTAAGCAAGTTGACACTACAAAGCCTCCGCCCAACCCTTATGCCAATGCTGAAATTGAAATTAAAGTTTTTAAAAACGATACAATAAAAGACTCGCATTTGCGGGGTTATGGATACGATATTTATATTTTTAAAAGTCTGTATGTGCACCAACCGCATATTCCTGCAATCAATGGCAGTCGTGGCTTCAATACCGAAGTACAGGCACATAAAGCAGCAGAATTTATCGCTTATAAAATCAAAAACAATATCATGCCTCCGAGTATAAGCGTTCAGGAACTGGACAGTCTAGATG
>JBIOHJ010000188.1:0-4020 GCA_044448905.1 Bacteroidia bacterium
AATATTGTAACTTACATTAAAGATGATTTTGGAAATATTATTGATGAACAGCAAAGCATTGCAATTGATGATTCGGGAAAAATATGGCTTGCGGCAAGCAACGGTATCTACCGTTTTGACCCGGAGTCCCTGTATTTCACACAATTTACGGTACAGGATGGGTTTCCGGCACGGGTATTTACACCGCCACTCAGCCGGTTGGACAATGGAAAAATTTCTTTTTTAGTTACCAACGGAATCTTTTGTTTTGATCCTGTTAAAATTTTCAAAGCGGATAAACCACTGGATGTCCATTTCACATCTTTTGCTGTGAATGGAAGAATTTCTCCACAAAGCAATTTTATTGACCATGTTGATACCATAAGGCTGAACCGCCTTGAAAATAATCTCACATTTGAGTTTGCCGCAATTAATTTCACTGACCCTTCTTCAACGCTTTACAGCTACATGCTGGAAGGTGTTGATAATAACTGGTCGGTGCCGGCAAGAACCAAGGTGGTAAATTTTTCGAATCTTTCCCCGGGGAATTTTTGGCTTCGCATCAAAGCGGGAGGTAATTCACCGGAGAAAAAAATATTTATCCAGATTGTCCCGGCATGGTGGCAAACCAGCCTGTTCAAGTGGACATTTTTAATTGTGATTGTTTTGATTTTATTTTTTATAATTCGTTTTTTTATTTCTCTCCGATACAGGCAAAAGATTGCGCAGCTTGAACGCCAGCGCGAAATTGAACAGGTGAGAATGCGTATCTCGCGTGATATACATGATGAAATCGGCTCAGGTTTAACGAAAATAAAACTGATGAGTCGCAACCTTTCAAAAGCAAAAGAGGAAAGTGCAATGAAAGAAGCGTCAACTAAAATTTCTACCGCATCTGATGAACTGATAAAGAACCTGGGAGAAATAGTATGGACGATTAATCCCGCTAATGATACATTGGAAAATATTTTTGCATTTATCCGAAATTATCTTTCAAAATTGTTCGATGAGAATCAGGAAATTAATTTGCATCTTGATTTTCTTGAGCCTTCAGCTATTCCGCAAGGAATAGCTATAAATCCTGAAGTAAAACGAAACCTGCTGCTGATTTTAAAAGAAAGCATTACAAATATTCTCAAACATTCACAGGCAAAAGAAGTTCGTGTTTTAATGCGCGCGGACAAATCAAAAATTGAATTGACCATTTATGATAATGGAAAAGGAATGCAAAATGAAAAAGGAACAGCATTTGGTAACGGAATAAAAAATATGGAAAAGCGTGCTGAATCTGTACAGGCTCAATTCAAAGTTGAATCTTCTGACGGAAAAGGAACCATCATCCGTTTGATCATTCCATTAAAGGCATCTTAAAAAAATACCTACTAATATGGTGTTTAAAACGGCATTGAATAAAATAGTTTTGTAAACTGAAAATAATATTTATGATTAATGTTGCTATTGTAGAAGATGATGATGAACTGAGAAAGTTCATGGAAGAGACGATTAATAGTTGCGATGATTTTTTTCTTGCGGGAAACTTTTCAAATGCCGAAGATTTCAAAAAGAATTTTATCCGGCTTTCTGATTTGAATGTAACGGTGATGGATATTAATCTTCCGGGCATGAGCGGGATTCAGTGTATTGAAGAGCTGAAACCAAAAAACCTGAAAGTGCAATACTTGGTATGCACAGTCTTTGAAGACAGCATGAATTTATTTAATGCACTTTGCGCAGGAGCAACCGGGTACATATTGAAAAGCGCAAACGAAGAAGATATTATAAAAGCGATAAAGGATATTCATGGAGGCGGCTCGCCAATGTCACCACAAATTGCGCGAATGGTGGTAGGCTCGTTCCCCGCAAAAAAATCAAACACCGATTTGCTGAATGAACTCAGCAAACGCGAACGTGAAATCCTTGACCTGCTTGGAGGAGGATTTCGTTATAAGGAAATAGCAGATAAACTTTTTCTGAGCATTGAAACTGTCCGCTCCTACATACGTGATATTTATTCCAAACTGCATGTGCATAGCAGGACGGATGCCATTAACAAATTGTTTAACAAGTAGGATTGTTTTTTATCAGATTAATTTTCTATCAGGAGCTATTATCTAAAAGCAAAAGCGTCCTGCTTTTATTGACAGGACGCTTTTGCAAAGTAACTGGAAGTTTATCTTATAAGATTTACAGTGCCTTCATATGAATATTCTTTACTCGATTTAGTTACTACTTTAATTTGATAAACATAAGTTCCTTGTGGTGCTGTTTTTCCTTTGCTGTCAACACCGTTCCATGTTTGATTGTGGTTTTCATTTTCATAAACTTTTTGTCCCCACCTTGACCAGATATTGATATGATAAGAAGTAACATCCATTGGATAACCAATATCAAAGAATTCATCATTTACTCCATCGCCATTTGGAGTGAAAGCATTGGGAATATAAAAAGGTGTTATTAAAACCTCCTGCTCATATTTGCTCACGCATCCTGCTATGCTTGTTACGGTGAGAACGATTTTAAATTCACCAATGTCATCGTAATAATGTTTTGGAAATTGTTGCGTGCTTTGCTTACCATCACCAAAATCCCAATTCCATGTAATAGCATTTTGAGATAAATCAGATAATGAAATCAATGAATTGAAAACGCTTGCGGGTGTTGGATTGGCTTTAAATTCTGCAACCGGTAATGGATAGAATTGAATATCCACATTCTGGTTACTTATTCCGGCACAGCCCTGGGATGAAGTAATGGTAAGCGAAATCGGGTAGGTGCCTGGATTAGCAAAAATATGTGACGGGTTTTCTAATGAAGAAATAGCTCCATCTCCAAAATCCCATGCAAATGTTGATCCTGCCGGATAAGTTGATGCATCGGTGAAATTAATTATGGGCGTTTCGCATGTAAGGCTTGTATCATTGGTAAAATTCACAACCGGTGTCTCATTAACAGTAAGAATTTCGGAATCAGAATTAATACATCCATTGCCATCTGTTACTGTTATTGTATAAGTTCCTTCTGTGCCGACTGTGATGGATTGTGTGTTTGCTCCGGTCGACCATTGATAGTTAGAATAATTTCCAACACTGAACACTGTTGTGGCACCATCACAAATTACATTCAACCCTGCAATTGCTGGTGTAGGTAAAGCATTAACCGTTACTGTTATCGAACCCGAAGCAATGTTTGAACAATTAGCATCTGTGATGCTAACTAACTTATAGGTTGTAGTTGCACCCGGAGATACATTAATGGTTACCGGGTTGTTTGAAGTAGTACCGGTAATATTGGATCCACCACTTGGTAAATAGGTATAAGTAAAAGGCGCAGTTCCAACAAACGTAATTTTAAAGCTTGAAGAACCACCGATACAAATAGCTGAACTTTGACTAATTGTTGCTTCGGGAAGCTGGTTAATAGAAAGCGCAAATGCAGGGGAAGAATTCACACAGCCGTTTGCATCGGTAACTGTAACGGTATAATTACCGGCAGCACCCACAGTAATGGTTGGAGTAGAGGCACCTGTTGACCAGGCATAACTAACATAATTCCCCCCATTCAGAATTGAAGTGGTTCCCTGGCAGATGACAGCGGTTCCGGTGATAACAGGAGTTGGTAAGGCATTAACAATAACTGTTGCCGAAGTACTGGCAGTGCATCCGTTGCCGTTAGTTACAATGACCGAATAATTACCTGCAGCACCTGTATTAATAGTTTGCGCTGTTGAACCTGTCGACCACAAATAAGCATTATAACCGGCTCCGGCATTTAATATAGTGTTATCGCCCTGGCAGAAAACAAGATTACCGGCAATTGCAGGCGTAGGTAAAGCATTAACGGTAACGGTAGCTGAACCCGCAACACCTCCGTTGCAATTGGCATCCGAAATATTAACCAGCGTATAAGTTGTAGTTGTCCCCGGAGATACATTAATGGTTACCGGGTTGTTTGAAGTAGTACCGGTAATATTGGATCCACCACTTGGTAAATAGGTATAAGTAAAAGGCGCAGTTCCAACAAACGTAATTTTAAAGCTTGAAG
>JBIOHJ010000189.1:0-3904 GCA_044448905.1 Bacteroidia bacterium
AGGTGAAACTCATTTTTATTTCTTGAATTTTTTCATGTTTTACTAATAAAATTTTTTCGCTCACCCCCTGAATCATCCCCTGATTAATCAACTTCTTCGCAGGTTCATCAATTGGAATATAACCGAGGTCGTGTAAAAATTTTGTCCAGAAACGAACATACAGCAAATGCCCTGTTGCATGTTCGCTGCCACCAATGTAGAGGTCCACATCTTTCCAGTAATTAATTGCTTCCTTAGATGCAAACTCGTTTTCGTTTTTTGCATCCATGTAGCGCAGGTAATACCAACTGCTACCAGCCCAGCCTGGCATGGTGGTGTGTTCGTAATCAAACTCCCCTTTGTATTTCCAATCTATTGCCCTTGCTAACGGTGGCTCGCCTGATTCGGTTGGCAGGTATTTATCCACTTCGGGCAGCACAACAGGCAAATCTTTTTCATCAACCGGGTAAGGAATACCGTCCTTATAATAAATAGGAATAGGTTCGCCCCAATAACGCTGCCTGCCAAAAATGGCATCGCGCAAACGGAAATTGGTTTTTCCTTTTCCCAAACCACGCAGTTCAATTTTTTGAATAATTCTTTTAATAGCATCTTTTACCTGCAAGCCGTTTATGAGATCGGAATTGATGCAATAGCCATCGTAGGTATCAAAACATTCTTCCTTTGCAAGCGCTTTATCGTTTGGTTCAATTACTTTAATTATTTCCAGGCCGAAATGTTTTGCAAAAGCAAAATCCCGTGAGTCATGCGCGGGAACTCCCATCACAGCGCCTGTGCCGTATCCTGCTAAAACATAATCGCCAACCCAAACAGGGATTTGCTTCTCTGTAAACGGATGAATGGCATACGCGCCTGTAAAAACCCCGGTAATGTTTTTAACTTCAGCCATGCGCTCACGCTCGTTGCGATTCTTTGCATAATGAACATATTCATCAACAGCTTTTTTGTTTTCAGAAGTTGTAATTTTCTCAATAAGTTCATGCTCCGGAGAAAGTGTAATAAATGTTGCTCCGAAAACCGTATCAGGCCGTGTGGTAAACACCTCAATTTCGGATTTCGGATTTCGGATTTCAAATTTCAAAGAAGAACCTTCCGATTTTCCAATCCAATTCCGTTGTGATTCTTTTAATGATTCGCTCCAGTCAATTTTTTCCAAATCATTCAGCAAACGTTCAGCGTAAGCGGTAATCCGCAAGCTCCATTGCGGCATCAGCTTCCTTTCAACAGGATAACCTCCACGCTCGCTTACACCATCTTTCACTTCTTCATTTGCCAAAACAGTTCCCAATTGCGGACACCAGTTTACCATTGCTTCGCTCAGATAGGCAAGACGAAAATGCATCAATACATTTTGCTTTTCCTTTTCGTTCATCGCCTTCCATTCATCAGCAGAAAAAGGTTGTAAATCATGCTCGATGTTTCCAGTTAATGTATCATCTGAAAAATTACAACCACGCTTTTCAAATATGGAAATGAGGTTTTCAATTGATTCTGCTTTGTCGGTTTTAGGATTATACCACGAATGGAAAAGCTTAATGAAAATCCATTGCGTCCATTTATAATATTTCGGATCAGATGTACGCACTTCCCGCTCCCAGTCAAATGAAAATCCGATTTTATCCAACTGTTCGCGATAACGTGCAATATTATTTTCTGTAGTGATGGCGGGATGCTGCCCTGTTTGAATAGCATATTGTTCGGCAGGCAATCCAAAAGAATCGTAACCCATCGGGTGCAGAACATTAAATCCTTTATGCCTTTTATATCTCGCAACAATATCCGAAGCAATATACCCAAGGGGATGCCCAACATGCAACCCGGCACCTGACGGATAAGGGAACATGTCCAGCACATAATATTTTTCCTTCGGTGAACTATTTTCAGCCCGAAAAGGTTTCTTCTCAGCCCAACGCTGCTGCCATTTTTTTTCTATCTCGCTGAAATTATATTCCATTGCTTAAAAGTATTCTGCGAAGTTAAGAATTGTGCAGAAGGTGAAACCTACATTGAACCTTGAACTGTTTTGTTACCTTTGCCCGCATTAAACCCCAACATGGCCGAAGAAGGAAATAAACTTGCCCGCAAGGCGTTGCGTTCGTCTTATATTTCTACCGTGGTAAGCATTTCGCTGGTGTTATTTTTAATAGGAACACTTGGAGTTTTAGTGATGAATGCAAAAATTATATCCGATTATTTTAAAGAAAATTTTCAGCTCTCTATGCTAATGAAGCCATCGGCAAGCGAGCAGGAAATAAAATCTTTCTTAATTACCCTGAACAGTTCGGAAGCGGTTAAGTCGGCTGTGTTGGTTACGAAAGAAGAAGCCGCCAAAAAACTTTCGGAAGAGTTGGGAGGGGAAGATTTTGTTTCTTTTCTTGAATACAATCCATTACCGATTACAATCGATGTGAATTTTAAAGCAGACTATGCTAGTAATAGTTTGATTGACGGTTTTATTAAAACATTTACTGGAAATGGAATTGTGGATGATGTGTGGTATCAACATTCACGAATTGACCTGATAAATAAAAATCTACAAGCAATATCATTTGTTATCTTAGTATTTAGCACTTTGCTTTTTTTTATTGCAGGAGTTTTAATCAATAATACCATTCGCCTTTCATTATATGCAAAGAGGCTGCTGATAAAAAGTATGCAATTGGTAGGCGCTACGCGTGGGTTTATCCGCGCACCATTCATTAAATCGGGAATGATAAGCGGGTTTTATAGTGCTGTTATTGCCAATGTGCTTTTAGCCGGATTATTATATCTTGCACAACGGGAAGTTCCCGAAATATTCGGGTTGCAGGATTTTAAATACCTTGCGATAATTGTTGTTTCGGTAATTATACTTGGCATATTAATATCAGCCACCAGCACTTATTTTGCAGTGAATAATTATTTGAGGAAGAGTTATGATGAATTATTTTAAACCGTAATAAAAACATGGCAGTACAAAAAGAAAAAAACCAACCGGTGAAAAAAGGTTCCTTTATACAAACCGATTTTGCTTTTGGCAAAATCAATTACACTTTAATGCTCACCGGAATCGGGCTCATTATAATTGGATTTATGTTGATGGCAGGAGGAGGGTCGGATGACCCGAAAGTTTTTAACCCAGAAATATTCAGCTTCCGCAGAATTACATTGGCACCTTTGGTTGTGATGTCGGGTTTTGTTTTGAATATTTATGCCATTGTGAAAAAAGCAAAAGACTAATTTGTCATTACTCGAAGCCATCATTCTTGCTATTGTTGAAGGAATTACCGAATTTCTTCCCATCTCTTCTACCGGCCATATGATCATTGCATCATCGGTAATGGGAATTGCCGAAAACCCTTTTACCAAAACATTTACAGTTGCAATTCAGTTTGGAGCTATTTTATCGGTTGTTGTGTTGTACTGGAAAAAATTTATTCCCGCTGATGGAGATTGGAAGGCACGGATTAATTTTTACAAAAAACTTCTTGTCGCATTTCTCCCTGCAATTATTCTTGGCAAACTGCTCGATGATTATATTGATGCGTTGTTGGGAAATGTATATATGGTTGCATATACTTTATTAGCCGGTGGGGTATTTCTTATTTTTCTCGATCATTTGATAAAAGAAAACAATGCAGTAAAAAATGAAGATGAGATTTCTTATAAAACTGCTTTTAAAATTGGACTGTTTCAATGCATTGCAATGATTCCGGGAGTTTCGCGTTCGGCTGCAACAATAGTCGGAGGAATGATTGAAAAACTGAATCGTAAAACAGCTGCTGAATTTTCTTTTTTCCTTGCCGTTCCTACCATGTTTGCTGCTACTGTGTATAAAATTTATAAATTTTACAAAACCGGAATTGCTGTTGAACCCAATCAAATTAACTTACTGATTGTTGGAAATATCGTGGCATTTATTGTG
>JBIOHJ010000190.1:0-3792 GCA_044448905.1 Bacteroidia bacterium
AAATGTACAAAAGCTTTCCATAATTCCTCAACCCCTTTCAGTTCAGCATAACGGCCCACATAAAGTATTATTTTAGGAAATGATTTTTGTTTTGATAAAATATTTTTTTTGTATTGGAAATAAAAAAAATCAATATCGGCAGAATACATGCCTTCGCAAATCTCTTCCTCTTTAAATCCTAATTTTTTAGCATACGTTCGCTGCGGCATTCCCGAGACCCAACATCCCGAAAAATATTTTTTTAATACAAGGGGACCAAGTATACGCGCAATATTTTGTTTAGTAGTATTACGCCACGGATTGTCGAACTTCAGCAACGTTTTAATTTTTCCTTTATACGATTTGCACACATTCAAATATCCTTTATCAATCCACCCGCTGCATAAAATTATATCCGGGTCAATTGATTTTACGAGCGACAATAATTGATCCTCATTAAAATGATTACGGTCGTAGTAAGTTATGAATTCATTTTCAAGATTGAGCTCAAACGGAGCAATTGCATCAACAGGATATTTTACAACGTGTGCATCAATTTCAAAACAGCCAACTGTTTTTTTCAGGCATGAAACAAAATAACCCGAAAGAGCATTGGCTAAAAACAGAGCTTTCTTTCTTGCTGCCATATTTCTTATATCGCTGCTTCAGGAATTTTAAAACGATCTGATTCTATTTCTTTTTCTATGCTTACATATTTATTTGCTTCAGCCATCATCACGGTCCACATTAATAATAGCATGGGCGTATGCGGATTTAAGGATCCAATCAGCCATGCTTCGAATGTTGCCGAAAAAAGTACGCAATACATTAAAGGCAAAGCATAGGGTGACCTGGCAGACGCTTTTACAAAGGTGTAAATGAGTGCAAATAAAAACAAGATAAGACCGATGATACCAGTATTGAGCCAGGTTGCCAGATAACTGTTGTGTGAATTGCCGATATGGCCAAGGGTATATAAATATTGTTTGTATTCTTCATAAAGCATTCCTTCATAGTGAAATCCCCTGCCAAACCAAAAATTTTCCTGGATTTTACCCCAACCGAATATCCACGCTACAATTCTTCCCGATCCGTCCTCAAGATGTTCTACGCGCATGTATTCCTGCAAGCCAAGGCTTGTTATAATGGCAGGGAGGTTGGTCATTACTAACTGGTAAGTTATCCCTATAACAATAATAACGGTAAACCCCAGCCAATAAGAAACTTTAAAGAAGCGCGAAAATCCGAAAAAGATCAGCATCGAAATCAATGAATTTCTTGACCCTGCCATTAATACAGAAAGGACAATGCAGCCAAAGATTAAACCCATTTCCCACTTTGGAAAAAGGTTTTTGTATTTACCCGTGATGATGATAAAGAATGCAAACAATACGGTACAAAAAATCCCAAGCCCGTTTGGGTTTCCCATTACGCCACGGTAACGCCCAACCAGGTATGCAGCGTCATAGTTAATAGAAATAAGTAAAAATCCGTATAACAAAAGCAACGTTGCTGTATATACAAGTCCTTTTAAAAATCGCTCAGGCTCTTCGGTAATTAATTTGGAATAATAAAACGGCAGAATAGTAAAAACCAGGATATAAGAGAGGGTGCGCTGAAAACAAATTAACGGGTCGGGGCTGCGAAGAATAAGGATAGCTGCCAATACGAAATATGGAATGAACGGAAAAAAAAGTGTATTCTTTTTTGTGAATTCTTTTTGATTGAAAATCATAAACAATGTAAGCATCAAAAGATAAATATCTTTAACATTACTTGCCCATTTCATATCAAGCGACCAGCTATCGGATAAAACCAAAACAAAAATAAATCCGCAGATTAATTCAACATACATATTTCTTCTCTTCAGAAGAATTATGCTTAGCGGAATTATCCCCAAGTATAACGGTCCTGCATAAATACCCGAAACAACCCACAGAATAAGCATAAATGCAAACTGGTAATGCTGCTTAATATAATCGGTCATTTTTTGTTTGCAAATGTTTTAAATAATTCATAATGCCTTTGAGCAACTATTGGCCATGTAAAATTATCTTTCAGTTTTTTGTAAGACGCTTCGGAAAGTTTTTTCTTTTCTTCATTATCCAGCGAAGCATATTTAATAATTGTTGATTTAAGCGAAGCAACACTTTTCTTTTCAATAATAAACCCGTTGGTACGATCAACTAATTGCCGGGTAGCACCGGTGTCGGTAACAATTATTGGTAACCCGTATCCCATTGCTTCAAGAATTACAGTTGGCATTCCTTCGAACAAAGTCGGCAGAACAAACACATCGCTTTCTTTATAGAGATTAAACAATACCGAATCATCGGCACCGCCATAAAATTTTACATTCGGCTCCTTGCATGATCTTGCCATTTCGGAATACAACGGTCCTTTGCCTACCAGGGCAAACCGGAATTTTCCGGCATACCCTTCATTATTCAATTCAATAACAGTTTCAATTAATGTTTTAATGCCTTTGTTAAAAGCAAATCTACCAACAAAAAGAAATTGAATTGTAGCAGCATTAAAATTCCGCATTGTATGCTCTGGAATTTTTGCCGCATTGGGCAATTCAATAATTTTTTCTTTTGGAATATTCAGAGTATTTGATAAAATATCTGTCAACCGCCCTCCCAGCGAAACAATTTTTGCTGCATGTTTAAAAAGATAATTATGAATACAGCGAAAAGGAATGGTGATAATTTTTTCTTTTAAGGTAAGTACCTGGTATGGTTCCAGACCATGCGGATTAATTATTAAACGATTGCCCACATCTTTAATTCCATGCCAGACCGACATGCCTTGCGAATAAATAACCGCATCGGGATGCTTTTTTAAAACCTGGTAAACTTTTTTTGAATACTCATAAGCATTGACCAAATACCCGATTTGATTTTTTGTTTTTTTTGTTTCCAACCCGACTTCTGTTACAGAAAATGAACTGTCATAAACTTTTGTTGATGCATGCGGATGCACAACTATTAAATCGAGATCGGAAAATTTTGAAAGCTCTTCAATAAGTAATCTTGAATGTCGCTGCATACCGCCAATGGCATGAGGGAAAATTCCATCGGTGCAAAATACAACCTGTAATTTTTTTTCATTCATTGTTTTTCACTCACCAGCGTTTTGATACCTTCGTCAATTCCAATATTTGGCTTCCAGCCAAGTGACTTAAGTTTATCCACGTTGGCAAGCAAATGCATGCGTTCTACTTTACGTACCCGCGCAGGGTCCACTTCAATATCTATTTTCTCACCTATTTGCCTTGAAAAAGCATCCACAATTTCAGTAACAGAATATTCAATACCTCTTCCGAGATTATAAATATCAATTCCGCTTTGCATTTTATCAATCAATGTTTTCACGGCTGCTGCCATATCGTAAGTGTGAATGAAATCACGCTTAGGAGTGAGGTTACCCAATTTTATTTTTCTCATTCCGCTATTCACCTGTGTTTGAATTTCGGGAATCAGATGCGGGTTGGTTTCATTGGGACCAAACGCATTAAAGAACCGGCAAATTATTGTTGTGATTTTCGTTTTCAAATAAAACTCATTGCACAACCGCTCCCCTGCAAGTTTTGATAACCCGTAAATATCCATAGGACCTGTTTCGTGTTTTTCTGAAACGGCCTCATCCAGGATTGGATATACGGCCGCTGTAGAAGCAAATAATATTTTTTCTGGCTTTGATTTTTCCGCAGCATCCAGCACATTCATTGTTCCCTGTATATTGATATTTGATGATTCGTACGGGTGTTGGTTGCAATAAGGAATAAAATGAATGGCGGCAAGATGTAAA
>JBIOHJ010000191.1:0-3784 GCA_044448905.1 Bacteroidia bacterium
ATCCAAGCCCATAGATAGTATCTGTGGGATAAATAATAATTCCTCCATCCAGCAAACATTCTGTGACCATATTAATATGGCGGAGATTAGGATTATCCGGGTGTATGTGCAACAGCATAATATTAAATGTAAATGAAGAAAAGCTGGCTATATAATCTTTCTTTATCGGACGAAAGATCTTACCGTGTGCAGCGGCACCTTTACTTCTGCCTCGGTGTATTCATTTACCATGTATTCCGGATTGGGATTTTTTTTCCGGCTGAAAAATTATGGGGCAATTTACCAGCTATTATGTTTATGGCATTTGCGTGGGGCGCATGCTTTAATATGTTCTTTACCTATGTTACCGCTTATTACCTGGTACCAAAATATTTTACAAACAGAATTCCTTCGGACTTTATATCGAGAAAATATAAATCGCCAGGTAACGATTCATTAAGGAGGTGTTTTGTGTATTTACCTTTATGATGAGGATTGTTATTTATTATTAATAAAAGCAACGAATCTTTTATGTCTGAAGAATTTTTGCCTGACGCAAATGAGAGACACACTTCAAAATCAGCAGCGGGAATATTAAAGACATTGGCTACCGTTGATAAAAATTCAAGCTCCTGTTCATTTACTGTTTCATCTGAAGAACAGGCAAATTCAATAAGCCTCATTAAAACAATATACTTCTGCTTTTGTTCGAGTTCATTGTTTATCTCGGTACAAATTCTCAGAACTTTTACTGAATTAACCGAAACTCGTTTTTTAATTTTATTTGGATCCGATTTTCCCTGGAGCAAAGCAAAATGGGAATCAAAAATTTCGAGATAATATTTTACATGAGCCCTGCTAAGCTGCTGGAGTAAAAAGGCTTCAACAATATTCCGTCCCTGCGCAGTAAGCCTTTCCACATTTGCAATAATTGCAAAAAGCTGCATGAGGGCTTTGAGAATCTTATCACTCATAAACTACGAATTAGGAATTTTACGAATATACGAATTACGAAAATGTCAAAAAGATACATAGAGTTAACAATAAAAAAGCCTCCCGGTTTACAGGGAAGCTTCAATTAATTTTTATTTCTTCCGGAGTTTCCGGGTTACCGGGATAATAAATTATTTTATAATATTACTCCTCACCCGAACAAGATTCTTTGAAAGTTTATTTAAGAATTCATTAGAAATATCTTTAGAATCTTTAGGCTCTTTGTAAATTAAAAGCAATCCATCAAAATCTTTTTTAATTTTTGCCAATTCCGCATCCCCCTTAAATTCTTCAAAAATTTTAGAAATATTATCGAGGTAAAGACGCTGTTCCCAAATCCGTTGAAATAAAATTTCATTGGCTTCAGTGCGTTCTGCATTCAAAAGCAAGCTAACCGTTAAGTGCTGGCATTCAATCCAACTTCCTGCCAGCACCTGGCTTGCCGTTACAAGCCGTTCGTTAGATCTCAGGTAGGTGTCAGTAGCTGCGTACGCTTCATCAATAACACGGGTAAGAGAGTCTTTATTATCCGAATTACTTTCAAAACGATTTACAAAGCGATTAAATGTTTCGGAAAGGTTTAGCTGTTCAGCAAGATTTTTTGCAGCCCCATAATATTTAATCACCTCAAGGGTACGATTGTTAACTACAAGGTATCCTAAATCGACTCCATAAATTCCGTAATTAAATGCCTGTTTTAATGAACTGTGATAATTAGTTGCGTTTTCAACCGGGTTCAGCAGGCTGAGGTCTGTTGAGAGGCCGGCATTTGAAAATTCATCGAGCACCTGGAGCGGGGATGGTAAATTGGCAATGGTGTAAGAAAATTTAAAGGCTGCAAGTTCATTGACGGGTACGGTATCGGCAGCTGCAGCGCCTGACCCGTCTTGTTGCTCTTTTTCTTTGTTATTATTACATGAGTTACATGAGCATAGAATAATGCAAAGAGCAAAAATAAAATTAAAAATCAGGGTGGTTTTTTTCATAATGAATTGTTTTCGGTCAGCAAATGTAAAAATGATTGTTAAATAATTGATGTGCAGATAAAATCTTATTTAGGTTCTCCATCTGCATACCTCAGGCAGGCTCTACAAAGTACATATCAATCTCGCCTTTGTTTTTAGCCTTTATTTTTCCTCGATGAATGCAGTTGAATTTATCTTTCACCAGTTCGTAAGTAGCTCCGCTGATATTTACTTTCCCGATTTCACCCGATGATTCCATGCGTGATGCAGTGTTTACCGTATCGCCCCAAATATCATAAGCGAATTTTTTAATTCCAACAATGCCAGCTACAACAGGTCCGGTGTGTATACCCAAGCGCAATTCAAAAAACGGCAATCCTTTTTCTTCTCTTTCTTTTTTATTTTTTGCAATGAATTGCTGCATCTCCAGCCCGGCTTTTACTACATCAACAGGATGTGTTCTGTTGGTGACAGGCAATCCTCCCGCGCACATATATGCATCACCTATGGTTTTTATTTTTTCAACTCCGTATTTCGTAATAATCCTATCAAATTCGCTGTAGCAATGATTGATTTCTTCAACCAATTCTTCGGGCGAAAGTTTTTCGCTGGCCTGTGTAAAGTTTTTAAAATCGGTGAACAATACTGAGACCAAATCAAAGCTTTTTGCTTTGGCTGTACCAGTTGCTTTTAATTCTTCAGCCGTTTCTTCCGGCAAAATGTTTAACAGTAATTCATCGCTGCGTTTTTTCTCTTTGGATATGCGGTTACGCTGTGTAAAAAATACTCCGGCAAATAACAACACAATTGCAAATCCGCCAATAAAACTATTGCGCACCAACCTTTGCCTCTTGATTTCCTGCTCCTGTATTTCTTTATCTTTCGTAAGAAGGTTTATCTGGTTCTCTTTCTTCTCAAGATCAAAGGTGAATTGAAGTGTACCAAGTTTCTTATCAGTTTCTAAATTATAAATCACATCCTTAATCCGGATGAGCAATGTCTGGTATTTAAACGCTTTACCATAATCATGCATTTGGGAATAGGCTAGCGATAATCCTTCGTAAATATTTTTCAATTCTTCATTCGCGCTGATTTCATCAGCCAGTTTTTCCGATTCGAGGTAAGTGGTAATAGCCTGTTTAAAATCTTTTTTTCCTGCATACGCTGCTGCCAGCCATAACAGCGATTGAGCCATATCCAGTTTTGCATCCAGCTTTGCTGCAAATTCATAAGCTCTGCTATGATATTTAATTGCATTGGTATAATCTCCACGCCTTGTATATACCCTTCCGATAAAATTCAATGGGTAAGGAACCCACTCCGAATTATCTTCCTCATAAGCTTTCAGCGAGCGCTCAAAATAACGGAGCGCTGTGGTATCATCGCCTTTCAAAAAATAAATTTCACCAATGTTCGAAGTAACAGTTCCTACCGCATCCAGGTTTCCCACTGCTTCATTATAAGTCAATGCCCTTAAATCATATTCGATTGCCTTATCATAAGTTGCTTTTTTCTTCCCATAAATAGCTCCCACATTTGTCAGGTTTTCGGCTATTCGTAAAGTATCGTTAATTTCTTCGGCAACTTTCAGCGCTTTTAAAAAATGGTCCAGCGCTTTCTCATCATCGCTCTGGTCAAAATAAATGGTTCCTAGGTTTTGCTGAAGGTTAGCTATGCCCTTCTTAAAATTAATTTCATCGAACACTTTCAGGGATTGTTCCCAACTATTTAACGCATTCACATAATTTCCCTGCCTTTGATTTGCCAGCCCTATGTTCTTCAATGCATACCCCACTCCTCTTTGATAATTAAGTTTCTCAGCAAGTGTTTTTGCTTTCTCGCCATAA
>JBIOHJ010000192.1:0-3762 GCA_044448905.1 Bacteroidia bacterium
TTGCTGAAGTAATCGAATCAATCATAGGGCCAATGCAATCGGTAACCAGCTTCTGGTGATGAAGTGGTATGGAGTTAGACGATGCAAACTCTCTTAAAAAAGATATTTTAACTCTCATAATAACAAAAATTTATCGGTTAGTATTAGAAATAATTTGCAAATAGTTGATCATAAAAAATAATAATTTAACTATTGATTGCGGGCAGTGAAAAACATGAAAATTTATTAAAGCACTGAAACAAAAACTCAACGGAATGACTGTGGTTACTTTTTTTAGGATTCAAATATAATATTTTTATTGAAACAAGTAGTACTATTTTTTTGTAATACACTTAATTTAAAAACTCAGATCACACGCTATCGGAAAATGGTCGGCAAGTTTTTGATGGATGGTATGATAATCAGAAGACGAAATTTGTGAGGAGTGAAAAATATAATCAATGCGGAAAGCAGGAAAAGGTCCTATGTACGTAGAGCCAATTCCGCTTCCGCTTTGCCTGAATGCATCGGTGAGCATGCTATTAAAAACGGCATAAGAATAGGAGGAAGGGGTATCATTAAAATCTCCGCAAAGAATTACAGGGTATGGCGATGACCTGATATGTTCAGCGACAGCTTCCGTTTGTACCGCACGTTGGGGAAACGCTTTTTTAAGTCGTAAGAATATTTTTTTCGCCCCGGTTAATTTTTCTTCTTCTATTTTATAACCAAGCTCATTTACATACTTGTAGTCGTCCCAATCAAACCGGATACTTTGCAAATGGCAATTATATACTCTGATGGTATCGCCATTCACCACCACATCGGCAATTAAACACATGTTAGCAGCTTTGCGTTTAAAATTTATAACCTGTTTTTTAATGATGGGATATTTGCTGAATATTGCCATTCCCCAATGGTCTACATGAAAAAGACGAAGGGTAAGTTCAACCTGCGAATATGTAAACTGCAAATCACGCTGCATTGTTTTAACGGTTTGATATTTGCCGGTATCGCTGGTATAAAATTCCTGGAAGCAAACAATACCCGGTGATTCTCCTTTAATAAGCTTGAAAATATTTTCTCTTACTTTGGAAGTCCCGCTGTAATTTCCGCTCCAGTTATACAGGTCAAACGAACGCACATTGTAACTCATAATTTTGAGTTTCGCGGTATCTTTTGTGTTGAATGAGTTATCTGAAAAATTTAATTGAAAAAAGGCAGGTATCGTTTTTAATCCAACAATAAATGGAATAAAAAGCAGGAATACAATCCTCCGTTTTTTAAGCGTCCAGTAAACAATGAAAATAAAGTTTACAATATAAATATACGGAAACCCTAAGCCCAATACCGCAATCACCCATGTAGTTTGCGGGCTGATGTATGTCGCGAGTGACGAAAGCAAAGCCGTTACAAAAACCAGAAGGGTAATTGGCACCAAAAATTTTTCAAAAAAGGAGAAGGGTCTCATCAGCACTGATTCAGGTATAAAAAATCATTTCTCACCGGTTGAATTTTTGCTTGCGTTAAACAACAATTCTCTTTCTTCCTTTGTCAGGCTGCCATAACCCGATTTGCTTATTTTATCCAAAATCTGGTCAATAATTTCCTGGTTTGATTTTTTATTTGCAAGAAATTCTGCATCGCTTGCTTTCCGTTTTTTGCTGTACGCTACTTTCATTTTTGGTTTTGCTGAAAACATATTCTGAATAAAATCAGTTATTCGTATAAACCATGCGGCTATATCATTTCCTTTTTTTAATTGCTTAATATATATGAAGCCAAATAATGCACCGCCAAGATGCGCAATATGCCCGCCTGCATTTCCCCCGCTCATACTCAGCAAATCAAGCAAAACAGTAATGCCCGCAATATATTTTAATTTGACAGGTCCAATGAGCAATAAAAAAATGGTATAATCGGGCAGCAACGTTGCTGCGGCAATGGTAATGGCAAGCACACTTGCTGATGCTCCCAGAGTACGTGACGAAGCAACAGCATCTTCAAACAAAGGAAAAATATTAAAGAATAAAATATATAATACAGCGCCCGACATGGCTCCAAGAAAATAAACAGCTGTAAGTTTTTTTTGCCCAAGGTACTCGGTAAAAATTTTCCCCATCCAGAATAACCAAAGCATATTAAAAAGTATGTGCATGATTTCCTCATGTAGAAATGCGTAGGTGATTAACGTCCACGGACGGGTTAACAAACTTACCAAGGATGAAGGAACCGCCAAGTATTTTTCAGCATAAAAATAAATTTCGAAAGACGATTTCATAAAGTCGAAAATAACATTTGTTATTCCGATTGCTGCAAAAACAACCACATTAATAATAATCAATCTCTGAAGCGAATCGCGCTTGCGGAGATTTAACTTTATTTCTTCAATAATGGATGACATCTTTAAACATTAATAAAAAAACTCACGGTTTCTTTTGTTCCACAACTTGATTAAAATGAAGCCAAATAACATTCCTCCTAAATGAGCAAGGTGTGCAATATTATCTTCGGGATTGTTGGCAAGCGTCAGATAAACTTCAAGCCCTCCATAAATCAGTACAAGGTATTTGGCTTTGATTGGAAATGGAAACGGAAAAATCATATAAATAATTGTGTTTGGGAATAACATTCCAAATCCTAATAGCACACCATATACGCTGCCCGAAGCTCCCACTGTAACATTGTCTTTTGCCATTTCCATAAGCTGCCTGATATAGGAATATGATTGCTCAACAAAATAATTTTCCGATCCGCTTTGGTTGCTCCATTCCGAAATAAAATTAGTAATTTCATTGCTGTTTGCTACCATCGGAAACTGTTTGTGAATTAAATCGCCAAAAGCAATTACAGATGGTGAACTTACATACACGCTAACAGCCGCGTTAACTTCATTAAAGCTAAACCACTGGTATGCCATATAAACTAAAGCTGCACCAATTCCCGTTACAAAGTAAAAAATCAAAAAACGCTTTGTACCCCAAACATTTTCCAACGCATTTCCAAACATCCACAAGGCAAGCATATTAAAAAAAATATGGCCGATGCCGCCATGCATAAACATATAGGTAACGAACTGGTAAGGGCGAAAAGCATTCGATTCATAATAATGCAGTCCTAAAATATCCGTAAGGTCAATGCCGAAGCTGCTTTTTAATACAATAGATGCAAAAAATAAAATCGCATTTATAATGATGAGATTTTTTATAACAGGAGGGAGAAGCTGAAATCGGCTGGTTCTGAATTCCTGGTACGACATGGCTACCTGTTAGATGAAAAAGAATTTTAATTTTGGATTTAGGAAAAAGCACACAGCGATTAAGTGATTTAAGCCGCTAAAATAGTTTTTCAATTTCTTCGGCACGCATGCGTGCATATATTTTTTTTCCGGTAGCCGAATATTCAGGGTGGGCGCAGCTGAACAAATCCGTGCACAGCTGTTTCATTTCATGCATATTTAATGCCTGCCCCGTTTTTATGGCAAGTGTGCGCGATAAGGCTTGCGCAACCTGTTCAGCCTTATTGGCTCTGAAACCTGCATCATTATTTTTTAATTGTTCTATAATTTCTTCAAGCAGTTTTTTTGCATCACCCGCTTCAACTCCCGTTGGAATGCCATGCACTACGCAGGTGTTTTTTCCAAACTCATGCAAATCAAAACCCATTTGTTTTATTTCGGGTTCAATTTCTTTAAGCAAAACAAAATCAGCGGCAGTAAATTCAATTGCCTGTGGAAATAAATTTTGCTGGCTGTGCAATGGCTTTGAATGTGCTGCCGGCAAA
>JBIOHJ010000193.1:0-3608 GCA_044448905.1 Bacteroidia bacterium
CAACAGCAACGGCAAATAATCCCATATTATCGGCAGTTACCGTAAGCGTACCAGATGCCGGATCAATTGCTAAAGGAACTGAACTACCAAAGACATTTGCAAGGCTGTAGCCCGGTTCCCAGTAAACAGGTAAATATGGCGCGGGTAAAGGAGTCGGCAAAATAGGTACAGGAGAGCCGGCAGTAGGATACCCGGTATTGCCCCCCATGGGATCAACCAATTCATATACCAATTGGTCGCCATCCGGATCTACAGCTGTAAATGGAAATTCAAACGGCTGATCAACGCAAATAAACGGTAGCGGATCGCTGATAAAATACGGGCTTGAATTCTGGAGTGAAGGGTTGGGCATTTCCTGGTAAAAAGTCAAGCCGGTTTGATTAGGCAAAACGATGTTTGTAACTACCGAATTGCGGCAGCACCGTTCCCAAACTATATAGTATCCGTTAGGGTTGTTGGGGATTGAAATGGTATCAATATAAGTGCCTACCTCTACGATAACATCTGTAGGCGGCAGGCATGATGCTGACGGTCCGGTCATGATTAGGGTAGTATCATAAAAAAGATAAATCACCAGCGTATCAATTCTCAGGTTGGTTACTTTGTCAAAGATTCCAATCGTAATTGAAGTATCAAAAGGCGCCTGGCCATTTAAAGAATCGCGATAGAGCTTTAATGTAAGTTCAAAGTTATTTCCGCCAATCCACCGGTTGGTAAAATCACCGCCAACAATGTGTGATGCGTGGGAGGGTTTTAACAAAAAAGAAATAAGAATAATCAGCAAGTGCTTCCTGATCATGACTGGGAGAGATACAGAGCCAAATATACCTATTTTTGGCGGTATCATGAAGGATTTTTTGATTAATGACATAATTGTGACCGACATTGCCGATGCAGGAAGGGCGGTTGGAAAGGTGCCTGCCTCTCAATTGAATACAAACGGAACGGTAGCCGGCAACGACAAAATTATTTTTCTCGATAAAGCAGTGCCAGGCGATGTGGTGGATGTTCGAGTAACAAAAAACAAGAAATCGTACCTTGAAGGAAAGGTAATTTCAATAAAATCGTTTTCATTATTACGTACCGATTCATTTTGTGAACATTTCGGCATTTGTGGCGGATGCAAATGGCAGCATCTGAGTTATAACGCACAACTTTCGTTCAAACATAAGCAGGTTAGCGAAGCATTGAAAAGAATTGGAAAAGCGGATGATTTTGAAATGCTGCCCATCATCGGTTCTGAAAAAATTACTCACTATCGCAATAAGCTCGAGTTTACATTTTCAAACAAACGCTGGCTTACCCGTGAAGAGTTTGTAAATAAAAAAGGGTTTGATGAATCGGCTCTTGGTTTTCATATTCCTTCTTTCTTTGACAAAGTGCTCGACATAAATACCTGCCATCTTCAACCCGATCCATCGAATGATATCCGTAAAACAGTAAAAGATTTCACTGTTAAAAATAATTATTCATTTTTCGATCTTAAAAAACAAAACGGGTTGTTGAGAAATCTTATTATCCGTAATACTACATTAAATGAATGGATGGTGATTTTAGTTTTTTTTGATGATGATGAAAAGAAAAGGGTGGAGTTATTAAACCACTTGCAAAAGAATTTCCCGCAGATTACATCATTAATGTATGTGATTAACCCAAAAAGAAATGATACCATCTTTGATTTGGATGTGCATTTGTTCGCAGGAAACCCGTTTATCACTGAACAAATGGAAAATCTCCAATTCCGGATTGGACCGAAATCTTTTTTCCAGACTAATAGCCTGCAGGCGCTCCGGCTTTATAAAACAGTAAAGGAATTTGCCTCACTCACAGGAAATGAAATTGTCTACGATCTTTACACCGGAACGGGAACTATTGCAAATTTCGTTGCGGCAAATGCAAAAAAAGTAATTGGAATCGAATACATTACCGAAGCAATTGAAGATGCAAAAATCAACTCTGAATTAAATAATATTTCAAATACTGTTTTTTATTCAGGCGACCTTAAAAATGTACTCAACGAAAATTTTATTGCCAACAATGGAATCCCTGATGTAATAATAACCGATCCACCGCGTGCCGGAATGCATGAAGAGATAACTAACAGAATTCTGAATTCAGATGCAAAACGCATCGTGTATGTAAGTTGTAATGCCGCTACGCAAGCACGTGATATAAATTTGCTTTCAGAAAAATATCAATTAATAAAATCACAACCGGTTGATATGTTTCCGCATACACATCATGTGGAGAATGTCGCATTGCTTACGTTAAAATAAAACAGATTCGATATGATTAAGATTACACGGCCAGACGAAAATGAATATCCTGAGTATTTCGGGAGTTACATCAGCAAAATATCGGGTGATGATTTGTTTAAGATTTTTGATGATGCACACGGACAAATGACCCGTGTAGTAGTGAGTCTTCCGGAGGAAAAACTTAATTACCGCTATGCTGAAGGTAAATGGAGCATTAAAGAAATCATCGGGCATTTGATTGATACGGAACGGGTGATGAGTTATCGCGCATTGCGTTTTGCACGGTTTGATAATACCCCTTTAATGGGTTTTGAAGAAAATGACTGGGCAAAAGTTTCCAATGCATCGGCAAGAATTTTTGATGACTTAATTGATGAATTTAATCTTGTTCGCGCTTCAACCATTATGCTTTTTAAAAGTTTTGATGAGAAGATGATCTCATCATCAGGAGAAGCGAATAAAAAACAAATGTCGGTTCGTGCAATTGGTTATATGATTGCAGGACATGAGTTGCACCATTTGAGTGTGATTAAAGAAAGGTACTTATGAGTTTTACCAAACTTTCTCCATATATTCAACAAATCATTGTTTAAAATAAAAACGAAAACACAATAATCAGGGATTCCTTCCGTTATCCTTTTATTACTTTCGCTCAAATGAGAGAAAAAACAAACTACAGACCGCAGGCCGCAAACTACAAACTACGGTTATTTGCAATCTATCGTCTGTTGATTGTCATTTTGATCCTCCTGGTCAATACACTTTACGTTTTTTCACAACCCGCAGATATTAGTATTGGCCCTTCCGGTGAAATATCGCTTTCACAATATGAGCAAGCCTATTATTCACAGGTATTCGGCTATAAAATTCCAGATGAATTTAATTGCAAGTTGTACGATGAGGTTTCCAGCTGGCTCGGCACACCTTACTGTTATGCGGGTAAAAATGAAAAAGGAATTGATTGTTCTGGTTTTGTAAACAGGATTTATTCTAATGTATATGGAATTCCACTCACAGGAAATTCCTCCGGGCTTTATCAGTCATCTGATCACCTGAAAAAAAATAAACTTCAAGAAGGTGACCTGGTGTTTTTTAAAATTCACCGCAAGCGTATTTCGCATGTAGGGTTATATTTGGGAGAAAATAAATTTGTGCATAGTAGCCGTACCAACGGAGTCATCATAAGTGATCTTGATGAACCGTATTACAAGAAACGCTTTATTTGCGGAGGAAAAATCCTGGACAACAGCCAACTGACCACTGACAATTAGTAATGAGCAATAAAACACTTCTGTTAAATAAAAAGCAAATCGAGCAGCGCATTAACCGCATTGCCTGCCAGATTTATGA
>JBIOHJ010000194.1:0-3530 GCA_044448905.1 Bacteroidia bacterium
AATTTGCTATTGGAAGTTAAAAACCTTGTTACAGGGTTTACATCTGGCGAATCTGCTGTTATAGCCGCCAATGATGTAAGCTTTAACCTGGCAAAAGGAGAAGTAATAGGCATTGTCGGAGAATCGGGCTCGGGCAAATCGGTTACCGCTTTGTCCATTATGCAATTAATTCCGTCACCGGCTGGTAAAATTTCATCAGGCCAGATTATTTATCACAACTCCAATAGTCAGTCTGTAGATTTATTAAAACTCCGGGAAAGGGAAATGCGAAAATACCGGGGCAATGAGATTGCTATGATTTTCCAGGAACCTATGACTTCATTGAATCCTGTTTTTACCTGCGGTAACCAAGTGGCTGAAGCAATTATCCTGCACCAGAAAGTTACAAAAAAAATTGCGTGCGAGAAAACAATAGAGCTTTTCAGGAAAGTTCAGCTATCCAGTCCGGATGATTTGTTTGATTCGTATCCGCATCAGCTATCGGGCGGACAAAAACAACGTGTAATGATAGCAATGGCAATGAGCTGCAATCCTTCCATCTTAATTGCCGATGAGCCCACTACTGCTTTAGACGTATCAGTTCAGGCTGCCATCCTGGATTTGATGAAACAATTGCAAAAAGAAACCAACATGAGTATCATCTTTATTACTCATGATTTGGGAGTGGTTGCAGAAATTGCCAATCGTGTTTTAGTGATGTATAAAGGAAAAATTGTAGAACAGGGTGAAGTAAAAAATATTTTTCAAAACCCTGTGCACCCTTACACAAAAGGATTGCTTGCTTGTCGCCCACCTTTGGGAAAACGTCTAAAAAAACTTCCGACCATAAAAGATTTTATGCGTGAAAACGAAAAAGGCGAACCGGAAGAAATAAAAATTTCTGTGAATGAAGCGCTGACTGAAAACCTTTTTACAGCTGAAGAGAAAAAAAACCGTCATATTGATTTATATAAAAAAGAACCCATTCTGAAAATTCAGAACCTTAAAACTTTTTTCCCGGTTAAAAAAGGAATTTTCGGAAAGACAAAAGATTATGTGCGGGCTGTAAATGATGTTAGCTTTGATGTGTATCCAGGCGAAACTTTGGGTTTGATTGGTGAATCGGGTTGCGGAAAAACAACCCTTGGCAGAACCATATTGAGATTAATTGAGCCGTGGGATGGAAAAATATTTTTCTGTGGAAAAGAGTTAACGGTTTTGGACTATAAGGAAATGTGTATGCAGAGAAAAGATTTGCAGATTATTTTTCAGGACCCTTATTCTTCACTTAACCCCCGAATGACCATTGGTGAAGCCATAATGGAACCAATGAAGGTTCATAGTCTTTATGCCGATAAAAAAGAACGAAAGAAAAAGGTTCTTGAACTTTTAAATCGTGTAAGCATGAAAGAAGAGCATTTCTATCGTTATCCTCATGAGTTCAGTGGCGGGCAACGTCAAAGGGTGTGCATAGCCCGTGCCCTGGCTTTAAATCCCCAGTTTATTATTTGCGATGAATCTGTTTCGGCACTTGATGTTTCGGTACAGGCACAGGTGCTGAACCTGCTCAATGAGCTGAAAAAAGATTTTGGATTCAGCTATATTTTTATTTCACATGATTTATCGGTTGTAAAATTTATGAGTGACAGGATGGTGGTGATGAACAAAGGAAAAATTGAAGAAATGGGCGATGCGGATGAAATTTACAACAATCCAAAATCGGATTATACAAAACGGTTGATTGCTGCTATTCCAAAAGGAATGCCATCAACGAGCTGAATACCGAAGAGGTTGTGATTTTAAAAAAAAGTTTTTGCTTTATACAAATTTCTCCCCCTTATTAATTCTTACATCGTTCACAAACTGGCGTATCTGCTGCTCATCTTTTTTCCGGCAAACGAGCAAAACATTTTCAGATTCCACCACAATATAATCATCCAAACCCTGCAGCACAATTAATTTATCTTTTGGCATGTTGATGATGCAGTTTTTGGTATCGTACACCATCACATTTTTTCCGACAATTGCATTTTCATTTGCATCGTGCTTAATGTGTTCAAATAAGGAGCCGTAAGTTCCCAAATCGCTCCATCCGAATGCAGCGCTCATCACAAAAACATTTTTTGCTTTTTCCATTACGCCAAAGTCAATGGAAATATTAGTGCATTGTTCGTAAGCTTTTCTGATATGAGAAGTTTCCTGGGGTGTGTTATAAAGGTCTTTTCCCTCTCTGAAAAGCATATCCATTTCGGGAAGAAATTCGTGAATTGCAGAAATAATGGACTTGACATTCCAGATAAAAATTCCGGCATTCCACAAAAACTCTCCTGTTTGCAAAAAGAACTTAGCCATTTCGAGATTCGGCTTTTCGGTAAAGGTTTTGACTTTGGAAATTTTATTCTGCTCTTCAATTTTATCATCAATAAACTGTATATAACCGTAACCGGTATCAGGACGGCTGGGTTCGATGCCTAACGTTAGAAGGCAGTCTCTTTTCTCGGTAAACGAAAGCGCTTTATCAATTGCTTTTACAAATGAATCCTGGTTTAAAATAATATGATCGCTTGGCGCCACCACCATGTTTGCATCAGGATTTGCTTTTAAAATTTTATAGGAGACGTAAGCAATACATGGCGCTGTATTTTTCCGGTGCGGCTCGCCTAAAATTTGCTGAGCAGAGAGGTCAGGCAATTGTTTCCTGACTAAATCAAGATATATTTCGTTGGTAACTATGTAAATGTTCTCCTTCGGGCAAATTTTGAGAAACCGGTCATAGGTTTGCTGAATTAAAGTCCTTCCTGTTCCGAGAATATCCAAAAACTGTTTGGGATGAACATTGCGGCTCATAGGCCAGAAACGGCTGCCAATGCCGCCAGCCATAATCACACAATAATTGTTTGGATTCATTAAAAAGGTTTTCTGCCAGTCCCTCAGCGGAAATGCAATTTAATCAATTAAAAATTTCCGCAAAGCAAAGAAAAAAGAATGGGATTATGGAAAATGTTTAATTCAATGCCGAAAGGGCATTTCTCAAGCTTAAAACAATGGCTTCAACTTCTTCGAGCTTGCAGGTGCCAACAGAAAGGCGGTACCATGTTGAATCTTCCGAAGCGCCAAAAGCAGAGAAAGGAACCAGGGCTATTTTTGCAACGTCAACAAGGTAATCGGTAACATCCTGTTGTGTTTTTAAAACAACACCTCCCGAGGTTTTCTTCCCAACCAAATCAATTTGAACGGTTAAATAAATCGCAGCCTGCGGAGCAATGCAGCTTACTTTAAACCCATCTTTTTTCAAACTCTGAAACCCTTTATAGAAAGCATTGAGTCTTTTATCAATTTCAATTTTAAAATTGTTAAGGAAATTAGTTACCGGGGTTTGGTTTGCTAAATATTTTGCAGTCGCAACCTGTTCGGCTTTGGGAGCCCATGCGCCAACATGCGAAAGAATGGATTTCATCTTATCCATAATAGGTTTGGGGCCAAAACCCCAGCCTACACGAACACCAGTTGCCGCGAATGATTTTGAAATGCCATCAATAAACAGTGTATAA
>JBIOHJ010000195.1:0-3527 GCA_044448905.1 Bacteroidia bacterium
TAATTAGTAAATTTAATTTTGACGAATTTCAGAAGGACTGTTCTAAGATATTTAAAGAATTAGCTTGTAATTTCTTGCTAATAAAAAAATATGAGCTTGGTTTAAAATATTTAAAAATAGAACCGGTACGTGATTGTGATTTTGGAAAATCTCCTCCCACTATAAGAAGTTCGATAACAGATGCATTTTTCAAACAGATAGAAAATGAATTGAAATTTAAAAACCCCAGACTTAAGTATTTGACTCAAATATCTAAACTAAAAAAATATTTTAGAACCCAAATACAAAACGTTAGTAATATTCCCGGTAAATATCTACTTTCCTTTTTAAAAATTAAACTTAAAAAATTATTTAGTTTTACTCAAACGTCTTTTGACACCTTTGTCTATAGATTAGCGAAGAATTGTGAGCTTAATGAACTCAAATATCTAAAACTAGCAATCTTAAAATATAAACTCACCTGACAGGTCCATGTACTTTTCACATTTAAAGAATTAGTAAAGCTAAAACTTGTTTCAAGGTCTTTTTGCTTTAATGAGATGCCGAAACGAGTTCGGCATGACTGCATAGAGTTAGCGGAACGCCTGCGCAAGGGATTGTAGTGGAAACCCCGAAGTGTGCGGGCTAATGTTTTTTAACACACCCCTTAGTCCCCTCTCGCTTTTACATGGGGCTTGCACACAGAGGGGAAAAGCTGGCGCGTAAGGCGGAGTTGAAACGGAAAGCCCGACCCCTTTCCCGCTATTTCAGCGGGATTGGGGATGCGCCCAAAAAAACAAACAAAAAAAATAATTGCCTTTACAAACCTTACAGGAGCTTCGCTTCGCTCCGCGACCTGTCAGGTTTTTCCCTTCAAACCGTCTCCAAACTCCCTACTTATTAAAAAACTCCACCACCTTCTCCGCCAGTTCGATGCCGATGCGTTCCTGCGCTTCTTTGGTGGAGCCGCCAATGTGGGGCGAGAGGGTTACCTTGGGATGTTTGCGCAGGGCTTCTTTGATGAGCGGCTCACCTTCGAAAACATCAATGCCCGCAAAAGCAACTTTGCCGGAGTTGAGCGCATCAATCAAATCGTTTTCGGAAACCACTCCGCCACGCGCGGTGTTTACAATTCCAACCCCGGGTTTCATCAAATCGAATTCTTTTTTGGCAATTACAGGAGCGCTGCCTTTGGGAAACGGAACATGCAGGGTGATAAAATCGCTTTCGAGAATGAGCTTTGTAAACGTTACGCATTTAAAAGTGATGGATACTTTTTGCTTTCCGAGCGCGGGATGAAAATCGAGGTTCACAACCACATCTTCGTTGTTGAGGCGGTGAAACACGACATTCATTCCTAACCCCACAGCCATAGATGCCACACACTTTGCAATTTGCCCGGCACCGATGATACCGAGGGTTTTTCCGCGCAATTCGATTCCGGCAGAATATTGTTTTTTGAGCTTGTCGAATGTTTCTTTGGTTTCGCTGGCGGGCATGTTGCGGTTTGAATCGTGCAGCATGCGCACTCCTGTAAACAAATGAGCAAACACAAGCTCGGCAACCGATTGTGATGACGCTGCGGGAGTATTTATTACAGCGAGGCCTTTATCGCGCGCATACTTTACATCAATATTGTCCATGCCTACTCCGGCACGTCCGATGAGGCGGAGGTTGGGAACAGCATCAATTACTTCTTTACGAACGGTAGTGGCGCTGCGCACTAATATGGCATCGAAGTTTTTTAATGCTTCTGAAATTTTTTCCTGCGCAACTTTATCGGTTGAAATAGTGAATCCTGCGGATTCGAAGATTTTTTTACCTGCGGAATCTATTCCGTCATTGGCTAATATCTTTATCATGGGGAAGTGAATTAATATTTGATGCTAAATAACAAAATATTACAGCAATTTTTATACTACTACCAAAGTGGTATTTGCGTGCCCTGCCCGGCAGGGTATTTTTGTGACCGAAATTAATTCCTTTAAATAGATTGGGGCATTATGAGAAAACTTTGTGTAATATGTTTTTTGTGGGGAATACACAGCCTTTCGTTTGCTCAATTGATGACCAACAACAATGTTCAGATTACAATTAACACGGGTGTGCAGTTAACCGTGAAAGGTGATGTGTTGAATAACATGGGAACTGCAATTGACAACACAGGCACGATTGATTTAACCGGCAACTGGATAAATAATACGGGTAATACCGTGTTTGGCACTTCGGCCGGAACGGTGATAATGAATGGTGTGAACCAAAATATTGGCGGCAGCAATCCGACTACCTTTTATAACCTGGATTTGTACAACGGAACAAAAACATTATTAACAGATGCGGCAACCGGTGGAGGAGGCCCTGTTCTTTTGGGAAGATTGAATTGCAACGATGCAATTCTTGATTTGAATTCACATACTCTTTCGGTTACTAATGCAAGCCCGTTGGGAATTACCACGACTACAGGATATATTTTGAGTGAGGATGCGGATAACAGCTCTAAAGTATGGTGGGTAAGTGCAGCACCGGGAATTCATACCATACCTTTCGGAAATGCTGCAGGCGAAGATGTTTCTTTTTCTTTTGCATGCACTCCCCCGGCAGGATTAAGCGCTGGCTCGCTTCGCGCTTCCACTTACCGGACTGCCCCTGACAATACACCTTACCCTGTGACACCTGCTTTGGTTACGCATGTAAACGATTTAAATGGCGTTGATAACAGCGCGAATGTTGTTGACCGTTTCTGGCACATTGAAAAAATCGGGACAGCGGATTATTATTTTACTTACGCGCCTTCGGAAAATGCAGCAAACGGGAATACCAATATGAGGGCGCAACAGTGGAACGCTCCATTTTACGGATGGAACCCGCCACTGCCCGGGCAAACTAATCCTGCCGCGCAACAGGTTTTTGTTCCGAATATTGCAAACACCAATCCATTAACAATGACCGGTGCAACCTGGGCAATTTCACTTGAATCGAACCCTCTTCCTGTCGAGCTTTTATTTTTCAGCGCAAAGGCAAAAAATTCTGAAGTGGAATGTACATGGAGCACAGCATCGGAAATCAATAATGATTATTTTATTGTGATGAGAAGTAAAGACGGATTGCATTTTGAAGAAGCAGGAAGAATTGACGGAGCCGGAAATTCAAATTCAGTTTTACATTATTCGTTCACTGACAAAAAACCATTCAATGGAACATCTTACTACCGTTTAAAGCAGGTGGATTTTGACGGTGTTGAAAGTTATTCGCAAATTGCAGTGGTGAGGTTATCGGATGAGGGCAAACGTTATTCTGTTTATCCGAACCCGGTTAAAGACAATTTGTATATTCATTTTGAAGCTGAAACTCAAAATGCATTTTGTATGATAAAAGATGTTTCAGGAAAGATAATCAAAGAGGAAAAGCTGTATGACACACAGCTTCACACAATTTCTTTAAACGATTTGGCTGACGGATTATATTTTCTTGATATTATTGATGGTGAAAAAAGATACACTGATAAAATTCAACTGATAAAATAACAACAACACTAATGTTATCCAGGA
>JBIOHJ010000196.1:0-3512 GCA_044448905.1 Bacteroidia bacterium
CCCCAAAACCAACCCCGCCACCATCGAACTCAACATGGACAAAGCCATTGATTGGCTTGCCAAAGGTGCTCAGCCAACCGATACCACGCGAGCCATCCTTTCGTACAAAGGAGTATTGTACCGCCAGCACCTCAACAAAGGTGTTAAAAAAGGAGCGCTTACACAGGAACAAGCCGATGAAAAGTATAATGCATGGCTTGAACAAAAGAATCTTAAGGTTGCGCAGAAAATAGATGCGGTACGAAACAGCAAAAAAGATTCTGTAAAGAACCGCTTATCGGAAGAAGAGAAATTAAGGCAAAAAATTGCTGAGAAAGTTGCTGCTAAGCACATTGCTGCTGCCGAAGCGGCTGCCACTGCAGCAGCTGCTGCAATACCTGCTCCGGTAGAACCTGCTGAGCCAACAGCACCGGCAGAAGGTGAATCAACACCACCTGCCGAAAACACAGAAGGTAACTCTTAATTAACCCTTAAAATTTATGATGTGACCGTCCCGCCTCAAGGCGGGACGGCACTTTTTATTTTTAATCTCCTCATGAAAAAAGAAGAATGTTACCTCGCTGGTAAGATAATCCGCGCACACGGGGTAAAAGGCGATTTGCAGGTTTTTCTTGATGTAGATGACCCGAAGCGATACAAAAAAATGAAATCGCTTTTGGTGGAGAAGGATGGGGGATTGATTTCATATGATGTAACCAAAGTTTCCATCCTAAATAATATCGCAATCGTTCATCTTGCCGAAATTGATACTATGACAAGAGCCGAAGAGCTTCTCAAATGCGATGTTTATCTTCCTCTTTCTTTTCTTCCCGAACTTGACGAAAAGAATTTTTATTTCCATGAAGTGATAAACTATAAAGTGGTAGATAAAGACAAAGGTGAAATAGGAATTTTTGAAAAAGTTTATGGTTTACCCCATCAGAACATTGCACAAATCAAACAAGGCGATAAAGAAATTCTTATCCCGGTTATTAAAAATTTTATTGAACGAATTGACCGCAAAGAAAAGACCCTTTACCTGGATTTGCCCGAAGGCTTAATTGATGTTTATCTTAACCCTTAAACAACCCTAAAACCAGGCATTAGACAGGTCTATATTTTTTTAAAGCATCTGTTTCCGAATCAAATAACTTTTTATACATTTGCACTCCTTATAAAAAAGCGACTAAAAACTATTATTTAAAGCATGTTAAAACAATACGAAACAGTATTTATTCTTACCCCTGTTTTGTCACAGGATCAGTTGAGCGAAGCTGTTGACAAATTCAAGCAGGTAATAACCGGCACCGGGGCCAAAATTGTTTACGAATATAACTGGGGATTAAAAAAGCTGGCTTATTCAATCCGTAAAAAGAATACAGGCTTTTATTACCTGGTTGAGTTTAAAGCTGAATCTGATGTGGTTGCTAAGCTTGAATTGGAGTACAAACGTGATGAACGCATTATGCGTTTTTTAACGGTATCGCTCGATAAGCATGCTATAACTTACAATGAAAAGAAACGCAGGACAGCTGAAATTAAAGTGCAGGAAGAACCGGTAACAGTAAACTAATAACCCTATAAAAAAATATGGCATTCCAACCCAGAACCGGAAACCAGGTACGGTATCTTAATCCTCCGGCAGTAGAAACACAAAAAAAGAAATACTGCCGTTTCAAAAAATTAGGCATCAAATACATTGATTATAAAGATCCATCATTCCTGTTGAGGTTTGTGAATGAACAGGGCAAAATGCTTCCAAGAAGATTAACAGGAAACTCGTTGAAATACCAGCGTAAAGTAGGCACAGCAATTAAGCGCGCACGCCATCTTGCTCTTATGCCATTTGTTTCAGATTTATTAAAATAATTAATTGCATTTATCATGGAAGTTATTTTAAAGCAAGACGTAAAAAACTTAGGTTATACAAATGACGTTGTTAAGGTTCGCAATGGCTATGGATTAAATTATTTAATCCCTAACGGATTTGCGATTATCGCGAGCGACACCAATCGTAAGGTTCATACAGAAACCATGAAGCAGAAAGCGCATAAGCTCGCTAAAGTTAAAGATGATGCTGCAAAAGTTGCCGGTTCAATTGAAAGTGTTACACTGACAATTCCAATGAAAGCCGGAGAAAACGGAAAACTTTTTGGATCCGTTACTGCCCAAAACATTGCCGATGTGTTAAAGAAAATGGGTCATGTGGTTGATAAGAAACAAATAACTTTAAAGGAAGATCATATCAAAACTCTTGGAACTTATACCGCACAAGTTGCGCTTCATAAAGACGTTAAGGTAACCATTAATTTTGACGTTGTAGAAGCATAAAAAATACAATAAACAGCAAAAGGCAGCGCTAAATTTTGCGTTGCCTTTTTTGTTGAAACCCAGAATTTTAAACAGTTTAGATTAAATCAATATGGCAAATACAGGAGATATAAATGTCGGTTCAGTAATTCGTTTCAATGGCGAGCTGTGCCAGGTAGTAGAATACCAGCATCGCACACCCGGAAACCTAAGAGCTTTTTACCAGGCAAAAATGCGCAACCTTAAAACAGGCAAGCAAACTGAATACCGCTTTCGTGCTGGTGAAGATGTGGAGGTAGCGCGTGTTGAATATAAAGTGCTTCAATTTATCTATAAAGACGGAGAACATTTTGTTTGCATGGATAATAATACCTACGAACAGGTATATGTTCCTGCAAATCTTTTCGGAAATACATCCGGATTTTTAAAGGAGGGGATGGAAGTAAAGGTTGCTTTTGAAAGCGATCAGCCAATCCTTGCCGAGCCTCCAACTTTTGTTGAACTTCAGATTACTTATTGTGAACCCGGAGTTCGGGGAGATACCGCAAACAACGTTCTCAAACCTGCAACTCTTGAAACAGGTGCCATAGTTAACATTCCTCTTTTTGTAAATACGGGTGAAAAAATAAAAGTAGATACCCGAACCATGACCTATGTGGAAAGAGTGAAGTAATCTTTTGCTCTTGTTTTTCGTCTTTATTTTTCAGGCATAATACTTTTTACGCATTTTTCATTTTAGTGAGATTTTTGGTAAACTTTATGCTGATTCACAAAGAAATTTGTTATTTTTGATTCGTTGGAAAGGAAGTTTTTTTATTTATACTAATGAAATTATTTCAGTCGGTAAAATTCCATAATCAACCCATGATTAAAAGAGTTTATAAACACCTTCTTTCCAAGAACAATATGTTCCCTTTTAGAGAAGAGAATGGTATTTGTTTGTGGCTGTTTTTGCTGATGCCTGCTTGCATTTTTGGTCAAGCTTCGCCACAAGATTGTTTTACTGCGATTACAGTATGTTCCAATACCTATAATCAAACTTCAAATTTCAATGGGTATGGTAATACTCAGGAAATACAACCCGGAGGTTCCACCTGCTTTGTAAATGGCGAAACCAACTCATCATGGTATATATTTAAGATAAAAGATCCCGGCACGCTTTACCTTGACATTTCACCTGCAAATATTGCCGATGATTATGATTTTTTGATTTACAATTTTAC
>JBIOHJ010000197.1:0-3483 GCA_044448905.1 Bacteroidia bacterium
TTCATACACTCATCATCGGAATAATCCATGTAGTCACTAAACAGATCGCCATCGGGTGCATTACCGCAGCTAATATGCGGATAAGCAACACAACCATAATTAGGGCCTTGCGAAGTAGGTGTATCAAAAACCTGGTCATCACCACAAAAATTATCGCCCCACATGTGAATTAAATTAAGATAATGTCCCACTTCATGCGTTGCGGTTCTTCCCACATTGCTCCAGCCAATTGCTCCAATACTTCCTGTATAGTCCGATCGTATAATCACACCGTCAGCACCGGGGGGCGCTGTGCCCGGATAATAGGCATAACCTAAAATGGTTCCACCTCCGCCTGTAAAATTGTAAATGCTTTTTACTGTCCAGAAATTTAAATAACTATCATTGTCCCACGAACTCAATGCCTTAACATTATCACCGGCATTATTGGTAAGGTGCGAATAAACCCTTACAATTCCATCCGTACAATTTCCATTGGGATCAATCTGAGCAAGCCGAAATTCAATTTCACAATCAGCTCCTAATGGTTTGAATGGAGCGGGGGTATTTACGGTATCTGCATTCAGTCTTCTTAAATCTTTGTTCAGAATATTGATTTGATCTTGTATTTGCGCTTTCGAAATATTTTCACTCCCTCCTTCGTGAATTACATGAAACACTACAGGAATAATTCTCAAAACACCTGATGTTTTTTGTCCCTTATAATTTTCTTTTTGTTTTTCATCCTGCATCCGTTTTTCAAAAAGTGTCGGATGTTTTTTTACCCATTCATCAAATAAAATTCCGCTGAGGCATTTATCAGCTTGCTGTGCTGATGCCGTAAAGAAAAAAAGCAACATTACTAATGGCATTATAATTTTTACTTTACCGATACTTTGATCACACAACTTTTTTCGGGACATTTTTATAATGTGTTCTATTTTGACGTAAAATTAATACAAAGAATTTTGAACTTAATTTTTGCCCTTACGTGCTTGTTCATAATAATCATTTACCGCATCAGCACATCGCTCACCATCAATTGCAGCGCTTACAATTCCGCCCGCATAACCTGCACCTTCCCCGCAGGGAAACAGGCCATTTATTTGCGGATGCATTAAATTTTCCTGATTTCGTGGAATGCGGACGGGCGATGAAGTGCGGGTTTCCACCCCAACCAAAACGGCTTCATTCGTAAAGTAGCCATGCATCTTTTTCCCAAATGTATTAAGCCCTTCACGCAAAGCGGATGAAATTTCTCGAGGCAACACTTCATCCAATTGAACCGAAACAATGCCGGGTATATAAGAACACAGAGGCAATGTCGAAGAATATTTTTTTCCAACAAAATCTAACATGCGCTGGGCAGGTGCTGAAAGATTTTTTCCTCCGGCCATAAATGCATTTTGCTCAATATTTTTTTGATATTCAAGGAATTTCATTTCACCAAATTTTGCAAACTCTGTAACATCATTTTCATCAATGCTTGTAACTAGACCTGAATTCGCAAATGAATTATTTCTTTTGGATGGCGACCAGCCGTTAACTACAATTTCATTAACATCAGTTGCGGCTGGCGCAATAATTCCACCGGGGCACATGCAAAAAGAGTACACGCCTTTCCCATTAACCTGGTGGGTTAGCGAATAGGAAGCAGGAGGGAGAAATGGATTTCTTTTTTTGCAATGATACTGAACAGAATCAATAATATTTTGCGGATGTTCGATTCGCAAGCCAATGGCGAGAGGTTTGGGGTCGATTAAAATTTTTTGTTCCTTCAGTAAGTAATAAATATCTCTTGCCGAATGCCCTGTCGCAAGAATTACCGAATCGGCAGGTAATGAAGACAGGTTATCTGAACCGTCAACGCAAACTTTTATTCCTTTTATTTTATTTGCTGAAATAATTAACTCTTTAAGTTTGGTGTTGAAATGAATTTCGCCACCGCAATCCAGAATCTTTTTCCGAAGCGAAATAATAATCTGCGGAAGCTTGTTGGTACCAATGTGTGGATGTGCGTCAATCGCTATATCTGGTAAAGCTCCATGTTCAATAAAAATTTGAAGAATACCGTTAATGTCACCACGTTTATTTGAGCGTGTGTATAATTTCCCGTCTGAATACGTGCCGGCCCCTCCTTCGCCAAAACAATAATTAGAATCGGGATTAATAATTCTTTTTCTGTTAATGGCAGCTAAATCTCTTCTTCTTTCGGCAACGCTTTTCCCGCGTTCGATAATTATGGGTTTTAAGCCCAGCTCAATTAAGCGCAACGCAGCAAACATACCGGCCGGACCGCAGCCAACAACAATTACCGGTTTTGATTTGGAAACCTCTTGAATACTTTTTTTTGATTTTACTTCGGAAATATTCTCCCCTTTAAAAAAAACTTCAATTGCAAGCCTGATTTTAATTGTGCGCGAACGTGCATCAATGCTTCGCCTGGTTATCCGGAAAGAAAAATCAGCATGAGCAACAGAAAGCTTCTGAGAAATTTTTTTTTTGATTTCCTGCTCATTTGCTGCCTCTTCGGGCAGAAGAAAGAGCTCTGTTTGTTTCATCCGCTATTCAAATGTGAGTGCGATCAAAAATATTTTTGAACGTAAACTGCTCAGCGAGCTCGAATATATTTTCGGATCGTCAACAAGAAGGTTATTTAATCCATGATACATTTTCGCTTCGAGTGAAAGCTTAAAAAGTTGCATGTAAAAATCAAATCCTGCTCCTATGGTGTAACCATAGTCGTTACGGTTCAGGCGTACAAAATCTTTGTCCTTATTCTCGACCTTTGCCTGCGATACCATATCAATACTATATTTTACACCACCTAATACATAAACGCGGTAATTTCTAACCCGGTTCGATTTAAATTTCAGTTCAAGCGGAAATTCGAGAAAAGTTGATTCTATTTTTTTTGTATTCACGCCTTCCAAAATATCATTGACATAAAAATAATAATCGAGGTCGCGCTCAGAAAACGCGAGGTCAGGAACAAAACGCAAATCAAAATTTTCGCTTATACGAAGATTACAAATGATGCCCAGATTAAACCCGCTTTGAGGCCGCACTTCAACCACATATAAAGAATCTAAATGATTAAACCCTCCAATCCGGCCGATTACAAAATCGGTTTTGTTAATTCCAAGCATAAAACCAAAATGTATTTTTTGCTGGTCATATTTTGGCAGGCTTTCTACTTTGGTACGCTGCGAAAAACATTTTTGATGGGTAAGCAATAAAAAAAGAAAAAATAGAATCAAACCAACTTGCTTGCCTGCCCGGTGTTTGTTATTTAAATAATAAATCTTACCTGGTCTCAATTTCGAATTACTTTTTACCTGTGTAAATTGATGCGATACCAAACGTAACCGGGTTGCATTTATTGTTTACAAATCCGGCTTCGGTAAGTTTATTAATAAAATTTTTACCTGCCGGAAATTCTTTAACGGATTTAGGCAGATAATGATACGCGTTTTGATGACCTGATATAATGCGGCCAAAAAA
>JBIOHJ010000198.1:0-3354 GCA_044448905.1 Bacteroidia bacterium
GCTGTTTTACTGATTAAATCATATTTAATAAATCCCTGCTCTGCTGAATAACATTCGAACTGAATTGCCGGATAAAATGGCGAAAGCGGGTTTGAATAAGAAGGTGAGGAGAGAAAGAAAACACCAACCTGGTTTTCCTTTAACTGAAGAGAAGGTTCAACTATTATTTTCTGATTCCCTGCAATTCCTCCTTCTGTTATTATTTCAACCTGGTTGGAAGTAAAGTTTCCTTTAAATATTTTATATACATCAATTACATTAGATGTGTATATAAAATTTTGCGAAGCATTCCAGTAAGAGTTTTTTGCAACAACTTTGCCTTCGATAATAACACCGGCATTTTGCATCCTGTCGGTAAATGAAACAGGAAAAGTCATGCACTGGGAAAAAATGTCCTGACTGAATACAAATAACCAAAAAATGTAGCATATCCCGCGTAATATAATTCGCGGCTTAGCATTTTTCGTTTCAGTAAGAATGAAATTCATTTTTTTCATTTAAATCATAAATAACTATTAAACGTTATCTATTGTAAAAAGATCCGGCTACTAACTACCTGTTTAATTTCAAAGAGTTTTTAATAATCCGGTTTTGCGGCTCGCTAATGGGTATAGCCTCTTCAGATTTTTTGTTTTGAGTAATAACCGGCTGTGGTCCGCGTGTAGGTGCAAACCGTTCTTCAGCGTAGTGCCATACCGTTCCGTCTGAGCAGGTTTCGTTGCCTCGATTGGCTGTTACAAACCAAGTGAAATTAACATTTGAAACGCCTCCGTTCAATTCTTTAACTTCAAAACCCGATGCTGTTTTATTGGTGACATAAACACCTTTACAATCTCCTTCTAATTGGATAAACACACGTAAGGGATGACTTTCATTTACGGTAATATTTTTTGCATATACTGGGTCAAGTGTTATATGTGCCGAACCACTAACAAGGCTGCCCGTTCCATAATCCTGAAACAAGTTCTCCGGAGCTTCAGGTGCGGAAAATAAAACGTATTGATCGTTCATGTTTTTAACAATGGTATTTACCGTGCCTGTTCCGATTATTTTTCTTGGCACTCCGCCTCCTTCATAACAAGAGACATAGGCAACGGTTTGTGTGGCACCCGTTCCACTAACAAAATAACCACCTGCCCTTGCAGGCAATCCGGCTGCTCCGTTAGCATTGCTTGTTGCCCAACAAGCAATACCAAAATTTAAACCATTTGCCGCAACTCCTGATCCGGCCGCCAGTGTTGAAAAAGCAGCCAGATTATTGCCTACAGCAAGTACCCCGGTACCTGAAGCCGCTGTATTTGCAATAGAAAATAAACCTATACCTGCACCTGTAAATGCACCACCTGAACCAGCGGCAAGTGTACTTATTGTGACACTATTATTTCCAACTCCTATTAACCCTGTTCCGCCAACCGCGGTTTCACCAAAACCAATGGCGCCAATTGCTGAGCCTGCAAACGAGCCTCCACTTCCATTCCCCAAATAAGCTCCGACAATATTATTTCCTGTTCCGATTATACCTGTACCAGTTGCGTTTGTGTTAAATGCCGAAACTCCGAATGACTGATTCCATGCAGCCTGCCCATAAACACCGTCACCTGCACCCGCAGCTGCCGAAGTATTAAATCCTCTCACACCATCTCCGCCTGAATTATTTTGTCCTTGTACTCCTGCACTGGTTGTATTTGTATTACCCAATACACCCCACCCGGTAGTACCAACACATTCGCCATAAACTCCAATGTTTGCGCCCGAGGCATACCCATTGATTGCATCAAGCCCCAAAGCATTTATAGCACCTGCAGCACCTGCGGCATACACAGAAAAAACATCGCTTGCAAAAGGCGCAGCGTTATTTACGGCTACATTTCCAGCAGTAGTAGTTCTAATTCTTTCATTGGCTGCTGCACTGCCACCGGTTTTAACAACAAAATCTATATTATCAGTAGTCCCTATAAAATTGGTAGCTGCCGTTGTACCTGCATTTCCTACGGTGAGCCAATCGGTACCCGGTGTACCGGGAGTAGTTGTCAAATCGCCAAATGCATTTACATACACATCGCGTGTGCCAACTCCGGAAAGACCATCAACACGAATGGTTTGTCCGGCACCGGCAACGTGAAGTTTTTGCGCGGGCGTTGGTGTTCCGATTCCTACGTTTTGTGGATATGCATTTTGGCTCACCATGAGCATGCATAATGTGAATGTTGTTTTGATACTTTTTGTAAAGGTATTCATGACAATGGATTTATGTAATAATATTCCCTCAAATGTAACAATAAAAAGACTACAAACTTCTATCCTGAAAATAATTAAATCAACCGCATGATCTTTTCTGTAAATCATGGATAAATTAAGTGATTTTCATTGATAAAAAGGAAATTTTAATTGGTTATGCAGTTTAAAACTTTTACGGTGGTAAGGAGATTGTCCGTATTTCAATACTGCTATGCGATGGAATGCTGTTGCGTACGCCTTGTTCTTATCCCATCCGAATTGTGGAAATTCAGCATGCAGTTTTTGCATGTATTCATCACGATGAGTTTTTGCAAGTATAGAAGCTGCCGCAATGGTTTTGTATTTTGCATCGCCTCCAACTATGCAGTGGTGAATTATTTTTTTGTACGGCCTAAACCGGTTTCCATCCACCAAAATAATTTCAGGCAAAATTTTAAGCTGGTCTAACCCACGGTGCATGGCAAGAAACGAGGCATTCAGAATATTTATTTTATCAATTTCCCTTTCGTCACACCAGGCAACAGCCCAACTTAAAGCCTGCTTTTCAATTATAGGGCGCAGTAAATTCCTGTCGGCTTCTTTCATTTGTTTTGAGTCATTCAACAAGGGATGATTGAAATCTTTGGGAAGAATAACGGCCGCAGCAAAAACAGGTCCTGCAAGGCAGCCTCTGCCGGCTTCATCACAGCCGGCTTCAATTTTGCCTTTCTCAAGAAAACTTTTAAGCATATCCCGAAACGAAAATAAATCAGCACGAATATACTTATGAGTTTACAGTTTACGGTTTACGGTTTACGGTTTTTTTTAACAGGCTTCAACTTTACTTTGAATTTGATTGAAAATTTTCTGTTTGTATTTTCGTTCAATTCTTTCCAAATATATTACCCTACCCTGATTCATTCCTGTTAAATTTGCGAGCTGCCACCGTTCATGCAAAAGAAATTTATAACCAACTTAGGCTTTCTTCTTTTCCTCAATCTGCTTATTAAGCCTTTTTGGATTTTGGGAATTGATCGTTCGGTGCAGAATACTGTTGGTGCTGAAATTTATGGACAGTATTATGCGTTATTTAATTTTTCGTTTTTGCTGAATATCCTGCTTGATATTGGAATAACA
>JBIOHJ010000199.1:0-3306 GCA_044448905.1 Bacteroidia bacterium
CGTAACCATGCTGCCAATCCAACCTAAAAATTCATCTGCGATTTTCCAGGCAGGAATGGTAAAAATTAAGAACATGACAGTGACAGTTAATAAAAAATAAATTCGATTTTTCCATCCGCTTATAATAATTAACCACAAAATCAAAATACTGAACGAAGAAAGTTTTCCTGCAATCATTACTCCTGTAATTATACCTGCAATCAATAAAAGTTTTGAAAATGATTTCTTATCTTCTGAAAATGTATAGATAAACAGCAATGGAGCGAGCAATATTCCGGTAATAACCAGGACGAATTCCGTCATAAGGTTCTGAGAAAAAAACATGGCACGCAGCGTAACAATATGCGTAAGCTGAATAACTAAAGCATAAAAAATATTTTTTGAAAAACGCAACATCAATATCCCCGCATAAAACATACACAGCGAAATTAAAATGCAATTGGTAATTGCAATTCTAAATAAGTACCATTCAGGATTGGAAATTACATCACGAATAATATTTTCCTCCTCATTGAAAAAATGAAAAAACCGGATAAGTGCACCGGTATAAATATGTAAAGGTGTGCCGGGATGCGGTGCATGTCCTACTTGTAAATACCCGGTTGCAATACTAAGTCCGTTAAATAAATAGTCATATGTTGGGTCGGACCATGAAGCAAAAAATGGCTCACGTTCTTTAACAATTGTTGCATTTAACAAAAAGGTTAATAGTGGAATGATTAAAAGAAAAAGAATATTTTTATTCCTAAATTGATTTATCATGTCCATTTTCAAACATACATGAAAAACTTGAGTTTAATTTGCCATTAATTACACACATTCCTAAGTTAAATGAAAATTCTTCTTTTAGATAGCCTTCATCCTGTTTTTAAAAAAATTGTTGAGGAAAACGGATTTGAGTTGGTTGATGGGACAACATGGGACAGAAAAACTGTTACAAACCGGGTTAACGAATTTACAGGCCTTGCAATTCGGAGCAGATTTTCGATTGACGAAGAAATTATTTCTCATTCCATTAATTTAAAATTTATTGCCCGTGCCGGTTCAGGAATGGAAAATATTGATGTGGTTTATGCCCGGTCAAAAAATATTATTTGCATCAATTCACCGGAAGGAAACCGCGATGCTGTTGGAGAACACGCTGTTGGAATGTTGCTATCTCTCCTTAATAATTTAAACCGTTCCGACAACCAGCTACGAAACGGAATATGGCAGCGTACTGAAAACCGCGGAACCGAACTATCAGGAAAAACGATTGGCATCATCGGCTTTGGAAACACGGGAAGTGCTTTTGCAATAAAGCTTTCAGGGTTTGATGTTAAAATTCTTGCTTTTGATAAATACATAACTATCGAGACAGAAAAATTTCCATTTGTTTTACAAGCAGGCATAGAAAAGATTTTTGAAGAGGCTGATATATTGAGCCTGCATATTCCTTTAACAAAAGAAACTGAATTCATGATAAACGAAGGTTTTTTAAATCGTTTCAAAAAGAATATTTACCTGGTTAATACTTCAAGGGGAAAAATTGTGCAAACAGAATCGCTGGTGAAGTTACTTGCTTCAGGAAAAATAAAAGGTGCATGTCTTGATGTTTTTGAATTTGAAGAGGGTTCTTTTGAAAATATCAAAACACAAACCACAGCAGCATGGGAGTATCTTACTAAATCAGATAAAGTTATTTTATCGCCACACATAGCCGGTTGGACACATGAATCGAATGAGAAAATTGCCTCAGTGCTTGCAAATAAAATTATTTCTCTGAAACTTAAACAATAAGCTTAAGTTTTTATCTTTACTTTCAAATTCTAACCACATGAAAAAAATTCTTCTCTCGCTGTTAATTTTTAATTCTTGGTTTTTAATTTCCTCTGCCCAGGATTTACCACATATTATGACAGATGCCGAAAAACAGGTGTTGCCATATTATAATCAGCAGCGGAACGCTAATCCCAATTCAGCATTATTTGTAACGCCTCCCGTATCCCCGGTTCGTACTATTGGTGAGTGGGAAGAGTTGCAGGGATTATTAATTACCTGGACATCCTACCAAAGCATATTAAAGGAAATTGTGCGTGCCGCAAAACTCGAAACCCGTGTTTATATTGTATGTTCAAATCCCACAACTGTAATTAATTATTTGAATTTGGCACCTGCAGTAGATACAGTGAATGTTTCATTCGTGGTTACACCGTATAATTCTGTATGGTGCAGGGATTATGGTCCGTGGAGCGCTTACACAAATGATGTGGATACATTGATTACAGTAGATTGGATTTACAACCGTCCGCGTCCGTTGGATGATGTTGTACCTTCAACCATTGCTACATTATTAGGAACGCCTTATTATGTAACCACCACTTCGCCATGGGATTTGGTTCATACAGGTGGAAATTTTATGACCGATGGTTTTGGAACGGGGTTTTCATCCACTCTCGTCAACTTTGAAAATACACTTGCCGGGGGATGGAATATAAATCACACCCCGGCCGAGGTTGATACCATTATGAAATACTTTATGGGCATTACGCGCTACATAAAAATGAATACGCTTCCATACGATGTGATTCATCACATTGATATGCATATAAAATTACTTGATGAGGAAACATTATTGGTTGGCGAATATCCTGCAGGTGTTGCCGATGGTCCGCAGATTGAGGCTAATCTGCAGTTTATTCTTGCCAATTACAATTCTGTTTTTGGCACTCCTTACAAAGTCATTCGTATTCCCATGCCTCCTGACGGTACACTGTACCCGAATAACGGAGGAGATTACCTTACCTATACCAATTCTTCGTTCATTAATAAAACAGTAATTGTTCCCATTTACAATATTCCGAGTGACACCACCGCGTTGAGAATTTACCGCGAAGCACTTCCGGGATATACAATTACAGGTATAAACTCAAATGCAAGCATTGGTGCATTAGGTGCTTTGCATTGTATTACTAAGGAATTGGGAACTGATGACCCGCTCCTGATTTCACATCAGCCACTGCCCGATACATATGATGATGTGAATCCATACACAGTAAATGCGCTCATTAAACACCGTTCGGGAATATCTACAGCAACTATGTTTTACCGTACAGATACTTTACTCCCGTATGTTGCTGTAAGCATGACACAAGCCGTTAATCCCGATTACTGGAGCGCACCGATTCCGGCACATGCTGTTGGAACCATCGTTTATTATTACGTTCATGCCGAATCAGTTTCGGGCAAGCAGCAAAATCGTCCTATGCCTGCCCCTGTTGGATATTGGCATTTTAAAATTTTAGGACCTGTTGGGATTGATGAAAG
>JBIOHJ010000200.1:0-3225 GCA_044448905.1 Bacteroidia bacterium
ATTCATGAGTTAAAATTGCTTGAACGCGAATTAAAACTTCCTCATGCTGATTACCTCAATACAGTGCTTGCATTACCTAATGCAATGGGTTCTGAGAAACAGGAAATAACTGAAAAGGAATGGAAAGAAATTGAACAACTGATAAGAAAAGCTGTTAAGGCATTTCAATCGTTTCGTTTAGCGGAGGGAAAATCACTTGAAAAAGACTTATTGATGCGTATTAAAAACATTAACCGGTATTTGGCGGAAATTGAAAAATTTGAACCGCAACGGCTGACCTCAATAAAAACCCGGTTGAGTAAAATGATTTCGGAGATTGATGATGCATCCATCGACAAAAACCGTTTTGAACAGGAGTTGATTTATTATCTCGAAAAAATTGACATTACTGAAGAAAAAGTACGCCTGAAAAGCCATTGCGATTATTTTTTAAATACGATGAACGAGAAAGAAGCGAATGGAAAAAAACTTGGATTTATTATACAGGAAATTGGCAGGGAAATAAATACCATAGGTTCGAAAGCAAATGATGCAAGCATTCAACGGTCGGTGGTAGAAATGAAAGATGAGCTGGAGAAAATGAAAGAACAGGTGGCGAATGTTCTTTAGGAAGTTATGAGTTTTTAGTTCGGAGTTCGGAGACGGAAATCCGTTTACTGCCTTTTAATTGTTTGTACAGTGGAAAAGAAATTTCTAAATATATTTTCAATTTATTTTAATTCCGAACTCCGAACTAAAAATTCATAACTAAAGCAAGTGCCTGAAAAGCTGATTCTTTTTTGTGGACCATCCGGTAGCGGCAAAACAAGCATTGTTCATTACCTGCTTAATAAATTTCCGCAGCTTAGTTTTTCAGTTTCGGCTACCACACGTGCAATGCGCCCTTATGAAACCAATGGCAAGGATTATTATTTTCTTTCGGTAGAGGAGTTTAAAAAGAAAATTAAAAATAATGAATTTCTCGAATGGGAAGAGGTCTATACAAACGGTTTTTACGGAACATTAAAATCAGAAATAAAAAGAATTTCGGAACAAGAGAAAGCAGTAATTTTTGATGTGGATGTGGAAGGAGGTTTGAATATCAAAAAAGCTTACACTAAAAAATTATTAGACGTTTTTGTAAAACCACCTGGAATTGAAGAATTAAAAAAACGGCTCATAGCACGCGCAACTGAAACAGATGAAAGCCTCAAAGCAAGGATAAGGCGGGCTGAAGAAGAGTTGGGGTATGCCGAAAAATTTTCGTATGTAATAATAAACCGCATTTTTGAAGATGCGGTTTTGGAAGCAGAAAGCTACGTGAAAGAATTTTTGTCGGATAAATTACCTGTCTGAATTTTAAAATCAGAACTCTCTTGAAAATTGGCTTACTATTCGGCTCGTTTAACCCTGTACATAACGGGCACATTGAAATTGCCAATTTCATGGCTAATCATACCAGCCTTCATGAAGTGTGGCTAGTTGTTTCTCCTCAAAATCCATTAAAATCTTTTGATTCTTTGGTTGAAGATTACCACCGTTATAAGATGGTGGAAATGGCAATTGAAAATTGTCCAAAATTAAAAGCATCAAATATCGAATTTAATTTACCCAAACCGTCTTACACAGTTGATACGCTGGAACATTTGCGTAAAAAATACCCGGACTATGAATTTATAGTCATCATGGGCAGCGATTTACTTCAGGATTTTAATAAATGGAAAAAACCGGAACTGATTTTACAACATCATGAAATTTTTGTTTACCCGAGAAAAAATAGCGCTCCGGAAACATTTAATAACCATCCTAAAATAAAATTCATAGATGCTCCGTTGATTGAGATTTCTTCAACTGCGATTCGTAAATCAATTTCAGAAAAAAGAGATGTCGGTAAATTATTACCGGAAAAAGTTTTTAATTATATTGTTAAAATGCATTTTTATGCAACGTGAAAAATGTTTCTACGCTTCAACAAAATCCAGTATCGATTGAAAAATTCCCAAACCATCTGTGTTACCCAGGTTCGCATCGGCTGCGCGTTCAGGATGGGGCATCATTCCAAAGACATTTCGTACGCGATTGCAGATGCCGGCAATATTTTCAGTTGCACCATTGAGATTAGATGATTCGGTAATTTTTCCCTGTTCATCGCAATAGCGAAAAAGAATTTGATTATTATCGTTTAAATCCTTAAGTGTTTTATTATCTGTATAAAAACGCCCTTCGCCATGTGCAATCGGGATTTTTAATGCTTTATTTATTTTAAGTTTTGATGTAATGAGGCTTTCATCGGTTTCGGCTTTGATAAAAACATTGCTGCAAATAAATTTATGATTTATGTTATGCAATAAGGCACCAGGCAATAAATGCGCTTCGCATAAAATCTGGAAGCCATTACACACACCAAATACAAATCCTCCTTTATCAGCAAAGGCAGCTACTTCCTGCATAATGGGCGAAAACCGCGCAATGGCTCCCGACCGCAGGTAATCACCGTACGAAAATCCTCCGGGTAAAATGATCAGGTCGCAATTTTTCAAATCGTGCTCTTTATGCCAAAGCATTTCAACATTTTGTTTCATTATCTGTTGCAATACATAAATCATATCGCGGTCGCAATTGGATCCCGGAAATATCACCACACCGAATTTCATTCTTTATTGTTTTTAATTATTATTTAAGGTTTATTTGAAAAAACAAAATTAATTAATTGAAAGGTAATTGTAAATAATTAGAATGATAAGTATATAAAATAACGATTCTGAAATCCACATCTTTTTTGCCGCAAGAAAATAATAGGCAATAATAACAGAGAGCGGAATAGTAAGGATGCTAAAACGATAAAGTGCTGCTGACGGAGTAAAAATTAAAAATAACAGTGATACTACAAGGAAAAACACGATGAGCTGTTGGTAGTTCCTTGTTTTGGCTACATTTTTATAAAAATTGCCTCGTAATTTTAAAATGGATAACAGCAAAACAATTGCCACCCAAAGTACGGTAAAAGGGTAGCCGGGAGGTACCGCATTCTTAATATTAAACTGGCGGGTAATTTCATTGCTGAAAACCATTTCACCGAATTCATCCAGCCTGTCGGTAAGAAAGAAATACAACATAACAAAAAAGACAGGTGTCAGAAATCCCATCAAACCCACAATCCAATCACGCCATGAAAAAGGGCGAAGAATAATTAACCCGATTGCATAAATCAGTAAAAAAATAATAGCCGGAAAATAAAACAAAGTG
>JBIOHJ010000201.1:0-3219 GCA_044448905.1 Bacteroidia bacterium
ATTCCTATTTTTTTCATAAGCCTGTTTGTTTTTTGATTTATAGAATTCTTTTAACAAAGATAATAGCAAATAATTTATTTAACACAGCAGGAATAGTAAAACTTTGTTTAAAAATTTTCGTTATAAACAAAGAGTTGATTTTTTAAAGAATTAATTTTACATCAAACAGTATTTTAAAAATGGAAACCACAACTAAGGCAACTTTAAAAGGCGGAGAGTTTATCATCAAAGAATCATCAGCCAATGATATTTTTATTCCCGAAGAGCTGAATGAAGAGCAGCGGATGATGGCTGCCACCGCGCAGGATTTTTTAGATAAAGAAGTGCATCCGAATCTTGAGCGGATTGACAAGCAGGAAGCCGGGTTGATGGCAAGCCTGATGAATAAAGCGGGTGAACTGGGTATGCTCGGCATTTCGGTTCCCGAAGAGTACGGTGGTTTGGGAAAAGATTTTTTAACCAGCATGCTGATGACGGAAACGTTAGGTGCCGGTCATTCTTTTTCGGTAGCAATGGCAGCGCATACCGGGATAGGAACTTTGCCCATTTTATATTTCGGAACAAAAGCACAAAAAGAAAAATACCTTCCTCTTTTAGCGAGCGGAAAATGGAAAGCATCGTACTGTTTAACTGAACCGGGATCGGGTTCGGATGCGCTGGCTGCAAAAACAAAAGCAATTTTAACGCCTGACGGAAAACATTATATTCTTAACGGGCAAAAAATGTGGATCACTAATGCAGGGTTTGCCGATTTGTTTATTGTGTTTGCGCAAATTGACGGAGATAAGTTTACCGGTTTCATTGTAGAAAAAACAGCCCCCGGCCTGACACTTGGTGAAGAAGAACACAAAATGGGAATTAAGGGTTCGTCAACGCGACAAGTATTTTTCAGCGATTGTAAAATTCCGGCAGATAGTATTTTAGGTGAAATCGGTAAAGGGCATTTAATAGCATTTAATATTTTAAATATAGGAAGAGCCAAGCTTGCCGGTGCTGCATTGGGCGGAGCTAAAAAAGTATGCTCGCTTTCGGTTAGCTATGCCAATCAAAGGGAACAATTCAAATTACCCATTTCGAAATTCGGTGCCATCCGTTACAAGCTTGCTGAACAGGCTATTCGTATTTACGTTACCGAATCGGCATTGTACCGGGTAAGCCACCTGATAGATGAAAAAGAAAAAGAAATGCTGGCAGCCGGAAACGATTTATCGAAAGCGGCTTTGAAAGCTGCCGAAGAATATGCAGTGGAATGCGCCATTCTAAAAGTGGCTGGTTCCGAAACGTTAGATTATGTGGTGGATGAAGGTGTGCAGATTTATGGCGGCTACGGTTTCAGTGCCGACTTTCCAATGGACCGTGCTTACCGCGATTCGCGTATCAACAGGATTTTTGAAGGCACCAATGAAATAAACCGTTTGCTTACGGTTGATATGATTTTGAAGCGCGCCATGAAAGGAGAGCTTGATTTAATGACTCCCGCCATGAATGTTCAGAAAGAGCTGATGGGAATTCCTGATTTCGGCAATGGCAATGATGCTTTATTTACTGCCGAAAAGAAAGCCGTTACGAATATGAAAAAAGGAATATTGATGGTTGCCGGTTCTGCCGTTCAGAAATTTATGATGACGCTTGCAAAAGAACAGGAAATACTCATGAACATTGCCAACATGGCAATAGAAACTTTCCTTGCTGAATCCATTCTGCTGAGAGTTGAAAAATTAGTTTCACTCCAGGGCGAACAATCGTGTGCGACTAAGCTGGATATGATGCGGGTTTTTATTTCGGATGCAATGGATCGCCTGGCTTTTGAAGGGCGCACCGCGATTAATTCGTTTACTGAAGGCGATGAGCAACGGTTAATGCTTCTCGGGTTAAAGCGATTTTCAAAATTCGGACCTATCAATACAAAAGAAGCAAGACGCAGAATTGCAAAAGAACTGGTTGATGCGAACAGATATTGCTTTTAATTAATTATACCAACTTGAGGTGAAGTAAAGTTGGTATATTGTAATCTTATCCTTCATTTTCCACATTAGTTTTGCATTTTAACTTTGGACTTCTCTAAAATTCCTATCTTAGTTGCTTCATATTATAGTCGATAATTTATAAAACCCCGATCAAATGAAAATAAAATCTACTCTTAAAATTTCACTATTGGTTTCTTTGTTTTACTCATGCTTAACGCAAAAAGGTCTGGCGCAGATTTACGTTCACCAGAATATTAACCTGCTGGGCACCTATGATAATCCTACTATTCCGCCCGAACCTGTTTACGGAATCCGCTATAATGGTATATGGGGCTGGGATGACGGAGCCGGAAAAGAGTATGCGATACTTGGCGGTGGCGATGGTGTTTATTTTGTTGAAGTAACAAATCCTGCCGTGCCAGCGCTGCGTGATTTTGTACCCGGTGTACACACTATGTGCATTTGGCGCGAGTTAAAAACATATGGTAATTATTGTTATATGGTCAGCGATGACGGTACTCCAAACAGTTTCATGATTGCCGATCTTTCTTACCTGCCTGACTCAGTCCATTTGGTTCATAACGGAACTTCGATAATCGAACGCAGCCACACCATTTTTATTGATGGAAATAAAATGTACTTAGGAAGCCCCAAAGGAGGTGTGCTTGGAAATGGGGGAACCTCCCTGGCTGTTTTCAGCCTTGCCAATCCTGTTGCACCTGTTTTGTTAAGAAGGCTTAACCAGGATTACCCGGGCATTAATAGTGTTCATGATATGTTTGTTCGTAACGATACTATATACGCTTCGTGTGGTTTTGACGGATTGTACATTTACAAATTCAATTCCAACAATACGTTTACATTAATCAGTTCGCTTACCACTTATCCCGACCAGGGTTATAACCACATGACCGGTCTTACTGATGATGGTAATACAATGATCATGATGGACGAAGTGCCAAACCAGCTTGCTGTAAAAGTGGTAGACGTTTCAACAATTATCAACCCGCAGGTGGTGAGCACTTTTAAAAGCAGCTTAGGTGATACGCCACACAACCCTTTTGTTCTTGGAAACAAATATGTGGTTTGCGCCAATTACCAGGATGGTGTATGGATTTATGATATAAGCAACCCGTTACTTCCATTCAATACGGGCTATTTCGATACGCATTACCAGACAGCTATAGGCACCACCTCATTCGGCTATCTTGGCAGTTGGGGCGCTTATCCGTATTTGCCAAGCGGAATTATC
>JBIOHJ010000202.1:0-3217 GCA_044448905.1 Bacteroidia bacterium
AATACACGATACAAGTTTGGCTCATTGGTTCAGAATGAACCCAGCCGTTTCATTGATGAATTACCGGAAAAATACCTGGACCGGAGCTTTGCGGGTGGAGGCGCCAAAACTCATTCTGGTTTTGCTACCTCTGCTTACGAGAGAATGAATGGCGGTTGGGGGAATGCAGCGCAGGCGGAAAAAAAATATGGTCCGCCACCTAATAAAAGAAAAGAGGATACCCCATTATACCTCGGACCTAAAACTCCCTATTCAAAAATCGTGGAGCATAAGCCAGCTGGTGAATTTACAGCCAGTGATACTTCTAATTTACAGGTTGGCCAAAAGGTAGAACACCAAAAGTTTGGCTTTGGCGATGTGATTAAAATGGAGGGAGCGGCACATAACCCCGTGGCTACCGTGAAGTTTGAAAAAAATGGTGAAAAGAAGATCATGCTGAATTATGCAAAGCTGAGGATAGTCGATTAATGAAATTGCGAGGCGCGGAAGTGTGGCCGATCTTATGGTAACCGCAAATAGGACAAATTGTGAGCGGGGGTATTAACCAATCGTTTTCATCACTTCATTTCTAAATAACTTACCGATTGGAATTTCTATATTTTGCAGCTCTATCAGTTCGGCTGTAAATGACTTAATATGGCGGGTGGCAACAATAAACGAACGATGCGTGCGAATAAATTCTTTTTCAGGCAGCATGGCTTCTACTGAACTGATGGATTGTTTGGTAATGATCGTGCCGTTGTTTGTAACAACTTTTACATAATCCTTCATACTTTCGATATACAAAATATCGTGCAGCATTACTTTAACCATTTTCCTGTCGGCCCTGAAGTACAAAAAAGAATCTGTTTTCCTTTCTTCAGTAATCAATGAATCCGTTTTCACAAGCGCATGCTGGCAGGCTTTATTCACCGACTTTAAAAACCGCTCAAATGTAATTGGCTTCATCAGGTAGTCCACCACGTCAAGTTCATATCCCTCTAAAGCATATTCTGAATATGCGGTAGTAAAAATCACTTTCGGAGGATTTTTCAATGCTTTTAAAAATTCGGTGCCGTTCAACTGCGGCATGCGAATGTCAAGAAAAAGCAAATCAACCGGCTGCTGCTGGAGCAAGGCAAACGCCTTGAGGGCATTTGCGCATTCCCCTGCCAGTTCGAGCACAGGCACTTGTTCTACATATCTGCGAATAATTTCCCGCGCCGGCGGCTCATCGTCCACTACCAGGCACTTTATGGTTTTCATTTCATGCATAAGTTAGCTGCTGTTCTTTTACCGGGCTCGCCGGCTGGTCTTTTATTTGATCAAGTTCAACTTTTAGATTGACAACAAATACGTCTGCATCGCTGGTGATAGCAAACTGGTACTTGCCGGGATAGAGTAACTCCAGCCTTTTTTCAACGTTGCTTATTCCAATTCCCGCTTTTTTTTGCGGGATGTTATTTTCGCCTGCTTTTCCGTTGATGAGCTTCATCGACATTTCATTTTGTTTTAATGTAACCTGGAGATTTACCCAGGGTTGCTCCAACATGTGGCTGGTGCCATGTTTAAAACAATTTTCTACCAGCGGCAGCAATAAAAGTGGCGCGATATACAGATCATTTGTTTTTTCTGGTATGTCAAGATGGATTTCAAGCTTATTGCTATACCGGGTCTGTTCGAGGTTAATATAATCCTTTACCATTTTTAATTCTTTGGAAAGCGGAACTAAACTTTGGTTACAGTCATATAATATATATCTCAGCAGCTCAGATAACCCCGTTATCATTTTTGCTGCGACCGGCGATGTGTTTTGGGTAAATGAATAAATATTATTGAGCGTATTGAACAAAAAATGAGGGTGCACTTGTGCCTTTAATAATTGCAATTGTGTTTCCGCGTTTTCTTTTTGCAGTTGAAGGTTTCGCTGTTCCTTTACATACCAGTATTTCATTAGTTTGATTGCTGCTGCTATGCCTCCTACTGTAATTCCGCCGCGAAGCCCCGCGAGCATTGACAAATGAACAGTGGCAGACGCTTTGCGGAATGGGTTCGCCGCATATTCCCCGCCCATCATATATATTCTCAATTTATCAATTACAAATATCCCCAGTGACGTTGATACAACACCGGTTAAAAGAAAACAAAGGATGGTAAAGGCGGCAGTATGCCAATATTTTTGCCTGAGAAGGTACCTGGGGATTACAAAATAAATTAATGAATAAGCGAGAAAAATATGACTTAATAAATATATAAGAGATTCCAACATTGATGTGAGCAGCCTGTCAAAATAAGCTGTGTTACTGTTCACCGACACGAATGAATACAGAAACCCCTGGAAAACCCACCAGAAAATCCAGAAAGCCAGGTGACGCCGGAGCCGGTGTTTCCGATCGTCCGAAAATATGAATGGATACTTATGCATGTAGCTTCGATAAAATTACGAAGCAGCGGTTCCATTTGTTTCATGTGTCGCCAAATGATCGATTTTTGACGACGAATGATCTTAATCGAAAGACCCCATCCTGCTTAATGACGGGGTCGTTACGAAAACTAAACGTCTCTGCTTGTCAGAGAACAGATTTAACCAGTCCAAATTCTTCCGTGCTGAGCGGCCCTGGTGTCTTTTTTGCTTCCCAGGCAATTACGACCGCCTCAAGCACTTTTTTAAGCTTCATCTTTAACTTCCTTTTTTTCGGATTCAGTTTCACCCCTTTGAGCGTTTCCTCATAGATTAGTACATGATCATTATTGTAAAAGCTTACCAGGTGGTCTAATGGGAAATGGATATTGGTTTTTATTACCCAATACCCTTTCTCCGGTACCCATCGTGGAATAGAGGGTTGGGCTTTTCTTTGTTGTTGCGCAAGGGATTCAATTGAAATGAGCGTGAGCACAATAAGCGCCAGTAAAGGTTTTATCCTTTGCTTCATAGTGATAAATTTGAAATGGTTTATTGGTTACTTAATTAAAACTATGCAGGTGACGACGGGAAAATTTGGATTTTCGACCGGCAAACCAAATAAACCTATGGAGAGGGAAAAGCCGATGACAAAAGAAAATACAGCAAAAAAAGGGGTTTAATCATCGCTTAATAAGCTTTGGCAGTGTTCCAGCCATAGTATAACTCCGGTTTCTTTGCATTTCTTTTTGAAATTCTCATAATTGGAACAGCATTTGCGTTTAGATTGCCAAAGTTTAAGACTTAACCAAAAGTGCATTTTAACGATAACCATAC
>JBIOHJ010000203.1:0-3116 GCA_044448905.1 Bacteroidia bacterium
GTATAGTTGCTGATGAAAAAACTTTGTACACGGGGAAGGTAGTGGTTGAATAAAAATTCGAACAGAAAATGATTCATTCGAAGACACAAATTAAAATTAATTAATATTCTTAAAAAGATTATTTTTATGTCCGATTTCTTCAGGTTCTACGCAGGTATCGAAATTCCCCGGAGGAACATCGTTTCAAAAGTGCTTTTAAAAGCTACAGGATGGAGCAGCAAACCATCGTAATCAAACGGGCGATCCCGAAAAGCCAGAAGAGTAGGGGGTTAGTAAAATAAAAACACTATGTCGAACAGCGTAACATTACACAGGGTGCTTAAAGCAGCTCCCGAAAAAGTTTATCGTGCTTTTACTGATGCCAATGCCATGGCAGCATGGCTGCCGCCTTACGGTTATTTATGTGTTGTACATCAATTGGAAGCACGTGTGGATGGCAGTTATAGAATGACCTTCATCAATTTTACTACGGGTAATGGACATTCCTTTGGCGGAAAATATTTAGAAATCAAACCCAATGAATTTTTAAAATACACCGATAAATTTGATGATCCCAATTTGCCCGGAGAAATAATTACATCCGTTTGGCTCAATAAAGTTTCTGTCGGTACGGAGCTTAAGGTAACCCAGGAAGGTATTCCTGATGTTATACCTGCTGAAATGTGTTATTTAGGCTGGCAGGAGTCGTTGGATAAATTGAAAAAATTAACTGAGCCGGAAATTCCTGATGCATAAATCGGACTGCTCACTACATTGCCATTTTTTTTATTTCACCTGGCAGGTCGCGAAGCCCCTGGCAGGTTTTGGAGTAGAAAAATAAATCTGGCAGGATCCCGAGAACTCGGGGCTACCTGCCAGGTTACAAACAGAGCACACCTCACTCTGTGAGGCAAACACTCCGAAAAATTAATAAGACGTAAATTAAAGCTGTACGTGAATTAACTTCCTGGATGCTTTTAGCTGTAGGTATTTTGCATAATGTTGTGATTATTTATTTAGCAAACTTTTTATAGTTTTAGCGCATTCAAATCATTCTATGAGATCCGGTGTTATAGGTTGTTTTATTTTTATTTTTTTTCTTCCCGTTTATGCCAAAGCACAAGCGGATAAGAAGCATATTAACGAGGCTATTGTGGTAAAAGCCATGATGGAAAGATACCATTACAGCCCGCAAGTATTTGATAATGTATTTTCAGAAAAAATTTTCGATGATTTTATTAAAAGCCTCGACAGGTATCGCTTACTTTTTACCCGGCAGGATGTAGACCGCCTTTCAGCATACCGGGCAAAAATTGACGATGAGCTTAACAATAAAAGCACGGCATTCTTTAACCTTACCATGCAATTGTTTAAAGTGCGCCTGCTGAAAACGGATTCAATCATTACACGGCTTTTACAAAAGCCTTTTGACTTTACTGTAAAAGAAACGTTATTATATCCGCCTGACAGTTCTTCATTTGCAGGTAATGAAAAAGAATTTGAGGAAAAATGGAATAAGTGGCTCAAGTATGAAATGCTACACCGGTTGATGGATAAAAAGATTGCCGACTCATCACTTATTACTGCAGCTGTAATGAAACAGGAAGCTGCCGTTCGCGAAATCGTAAAAAAAATTGAACAACGCAGGATTAAAAGAATCCTCAGCTATCCACAAGGTTATGATGCCTATGTAGCCATGTTGTTTTGCAATTCCATAGCAGCATGTTATGACCCCCATTCAACATTTTTACCTCTTACACAAAAAGAAAATTTTGAAGGGGATGTAAGCGCGAGCCCTTATTCGTTCGGGTTGACGCTGGATGAGAATAAAAATGGTGATGTAATCATATCGCACATCGTTCCGGGGAGCCCGGGGTGGAGAAGCGGTGAACTCAACAAAGAGGATGTGCTTGTTCAGATGAAATGGCAGAATAAAAATCCGGTTGACCTGGAAGGAGCTGATGTGGAGGAAGTGGGGGGCATGTTTGCCGAACAGAATCATGATAAGCTGCAGCTTACCGTGCGCAAAACCAACGGGGAGGAAAAGATTGTTATGCTTATAAAAGAGAAGCTGAAAGACGAAGAAAGTATTGTAAAGGGATTTCTTCTGAAAGGTGAAAAGAATATAGGTTACATTTCATTGCCAGGATTCTATGGGGAGTGGGGAAGCAGCGAAAGTTCGAGCTGCGCGGGTGATGTGGCAAAAGAAATTGTTAAGCTCAGTAAATTGTCAAAGGAAAAAATTGAGGGGCTTATTCTTGACATGCGCAATAACGGTGGTGGTTCGCTGCAGGAAGCTCTTGATATGGCCGGTATTTTTATTGATGAAGGTATATTGAGCTTCACGAAAGGAAGGTCAGAAAAACCAATAGCAATGAAAGATGTAAACCGGGGAACTATTTATGACGGACCCCTGCTTGTGCTAGTAAACAGGTCAAGCGCCTCAGCAACCGAATTGCTATCGGGTGCTTTACAGGATTACAACAGGGCTGTGATTGTGGGAAGCAGTACATTTGGTAAAGCCACCGCACAGGTTGTTTTGCCTGCCGATACCCTGTTTAATCCTTTTACTGCAAGAACAATTGCGAATCGTAATTCTGAAAATGCTTATATTAAAATAACTATTGAAAAGCTGTATCGCCCCACAGGGAAAACAAACCAGTTTACGGGGGTGAACCCCGACATTACATTGCCTGATATTTATAATGAAATTAATTACAGCGAAGCCATGCTGCCGCATGCAATATTGCCCGATTCGGTGAAACGGGCATTCTATTTTACACCTTTAAAGGCTTTGCCTGTTGCTGAACTTGCGGCAAAATCCGTTGAAAGAGTTAAAAAGGATAAAAGATTCGATACCGTTAAAAAATACTGCAGTATGATAATCAAACGGTACTATGGAAAAACAACCGATATACCCCTTGACCGGCAGCAGTATGAAGCAGAGGTAAAAAAGTACCATGTTCAATGGGATCAATATAAAATGGTTGCTGAAGGAGAGAAAACCGATTTATACACTGTTGAAAATACAGAGTTTGATAAACCCGTTATCCAGGCTGACGCTTATAAATCGGAAATTAATGACAACCAAATTAAAAATATAAGCAAGGATATTTATATATCCGAATCATTTAATA
>JBIOHJ010000204.1:0-3101 GCA_044448905.1 Bacteroidia bacterium
AATTTTTTGATGAGAAACAATTGCAGCACCGGCTTTTGGCCCGTAACCGTGAACGATATTCAAAACACCTTTTGGCAAACCGGCTTCAATGCATAATTCAGAAAGCAAGAAGGCAGTCATTGGCGTTATTTCACTTGGTTTCGCAACCACACAATTTCCTGAAGCAAGAGCAGGAGCAATTTTCCAGGTAAATAAATACAAAGGCAAATTCCAAGGAGAAATACATCCTGCAATTCCGATTGGCTGACGCAGAGTATAATTGATAGCAGTACTTTCAGTTGCATGGGCTTCGGTTGCTAAATGAATGGCGCCTGTCGCATAAAAATGAAAATTATCACGTGCCCGCGGAATGTCAACCGCTTTGGCTAACCAAACCGGTTTACCATTGTCAATGCTTTCTACTGAAGCAAGCTTGTTGAGGTTTTTTTCAATCAGCTCTGAAATTTTCAAAAGAATATTTGAACGTTTTGCAACAGGCATATTGCTCCATTCCGGAAAAGCAACAGCGGCAGCAACAACTGCAATTTCAACATCCCTTTCATCCGAATCGGGAATAAGTGAATACACTTCTCCTGTTGCGGGATTGATGTTATCGAAATAATTTTTCGATACAGGTTCAACTAATTCTCCATTGATATAATTCTTAATCTTCTGCATGAAATCAAAAGTATGTAAAATGTTTTATCCGCAAGATTTTAAAACATGTTCTTAAATAATTCGATTTTTTATTCCGTATTTATCGCTGAGTTCTTTCATTTTGTTATCAAAGGCATTTCTATAATAAAAAGGCATTTGATTGCTTGCTGAAAAAAACTTTTTGTACTTGTCAAACAAATGAGGATAATGTTTCTCAACCGCACGAAGCATTAATGTTTTGCTGTCCGATTCCCCAGTACCAAACAAAGTTAATGTTGCAGGAAAAATATATTTAGCCCCTGTTTCTTTAAATGTCTTAAACATTTCATTCAAGTGTTCGCCCGTATCAGTAATATAAGGAAACAGCGGCATTAAACTTACTCCGCTTAAAAATCCTTTGATAATTGTTGCTTTTAATGCCTGTAAACGTACGCCTGGCGGAGTTGCTCCTGGCTCAAATATTTTTGCAATTCCGGAGTCAATTGTAGAGAAAGAAAATGTGATAAAAACTTTTTGATTTGTTTTATTTTCTAAATCTGCCGGAAGAATTGCGTGTTGATTAATTTCTTTTAAGATGTCAAAATCCCGTGTTACTAAATCTGATTTGGTAATAATGTGAACTGGAAACCTGTATTTTAAAATCAATTTTAGAATTTCCCGTGTAAGCCCGGTTTCTTTTTCAAATTGAAGATACGGGTCAGTAGCGGAGGAGAGAACAATAAATCCATATTGATTTTTCTTTGCGCGGTTACGCAATTGTTTTTCGAGCACATCAACTGCATTTGATTTTACAGAAAGCTTTTCTTCCATGTGCTCGCCATACTTGCTTCCGCGTATATAGCAATACAAACAATTAAAAGAGCATCCGCTGTACGGATTAATTGTATAATCATTCAGAAACCACTCATCTCTTCGCTTTGTTTTATTAAGCAAAGTTTTAACCTGAATGTTACCCGGCATCTTTTATAAGGAGAACAAAAAAATTTCAAAAAAGTGTCAACTTATTTTTCGCTTGTTTTTCTTGCCGGAGGCAGCATGGCTGACATCTCCTGAACTCCCTGAACCAGTTTATCCAAATCTTTAAGAGAAGTGTAAACATGCGGAGTGATACGCACACCATTCAGCTTTCGATATTCAATAGTTGTGCAATGGATTTTCTTTTTGTCCAGCAGCCAGCTTTCAATTTCACTTGATTTCCATCCATCAATGGATAATAATGCAATTGCACACGACCATTCAGGTTTTAGCGATGAGCTGAATTTTACATTCGGTAAGCTTTTTACTTTTTCTGTCCAGTAATTTTTGAGGAAACGCAATCGCGCTTCTTTTCTTTTTATTCCAATCATTAAATTAAAATCAATTGCACTGGAGATTGCCATTTCAGAAGCAAACGAACGAGTACCAATGGATTCAAATTTGCGGATGTCATCTCCGGCAGGCTTATCATTGGACAAAAGCGCCCAAACATTTTTTATTTTATCTTTCTTTACATACATCATCCCGCTTCCGAAAGGGCAGCAAGCCCATTTGTGCAATGACGTTGCAAAATAATCTCCGCCCAAATCAGGCACTTTAAAATCGAGATGTGAAAAAGTATGCGCACCATCCACAATCACTTCGCATCCTTTGGCATGAGCCATGTCGGCAATTTTTTTCACAGGCATTATTTGTCCCACCCAATTTATTAAATGAGTAACATGAACAATTTTTGTTTTTGGTGTGATTGCTTTTTCGTACGCTTCAACAATTGCATGGTCATCTTCAACCGGAAAATCAAAATCAAGCCAGGTTAGTTTTATTCCTTCGCGTGCTTCGCGCTGCCTCCATGCATTCATCATATTTGGATAGTCATAATGACAAAGCACTACTTCATCACCTGCTTTTAAATTCAGACCAAAAATAATTGTGTTCAATCCTTCAGTAGAATTTCTGTTGATGGCAACTTCATCAGGCGAACAACCCGCCATATCGGCAAGCTTTGCGCGCAAAGGTTCGCGTCCCTGGTCTAAAATGCGCCACATGTAATAAGAAGGCCCTTCGTTACAATATTGATAATATCTTATATGGGCATCCTGCACAACCTTGGGTTGCGGACTAACACCACCGTTATTCAGGTTTATAAGGTTAGGATTAACCGTAAAACATTCACGGATGTAGCTCCAGAAATCTTCATCGCGCGCAGCTTCATCTGGCGGTAAGCCTGAAATTCTTTTTACCTGATTCTTTATTTCGGCTGCAAAAACCGGGTGAGTTAATTCGAGCAGCGAAAATGTTCCGGCTGCTGCAACGGTTTGCTTAAGGAATGCTCTGCGGTTTGACATGATAGTGGGTTTATAGTTTTACAAACATCCTGTTCTTCCTCCATCCACAGGAAGATTAATTCCGCTGATATATCCTGAGGCAGGTGATGCAAGAAAAGCAACGGCATTGGCAATTTCTTCGGCTTCGCCAAAACGACCGGCAGG
>JBIOHJ010000205.1:0-3099 GCA_044448905.1 Bacteroidia bacterium
AAGTGTAAGGAACGGTCTCTGCCCATTTTTGAAATTTTTCCCAATCACTTTTATTACCGGTAATAAATTCCTCGGGGACTCCATTTGATCGCATGCCCCGCCATTTATAATGATCCCCATTGAGCCATACTTTCGTGATATTTTCAAAATTCTTATCTGCGGCAATTTCATCCGGCGGCAGATGATTATGGTAATCAATAATGGGCATTTCCTTAGCAAACTCATGATAAAGTTGCTGAGCAGGCTTGCTGTTTAGCAAAAAATTTTCATCCAGGAATTTTCTCATATGGCAAATTGAGGTGAGGTTTATAAATCCTTCAAAAACAGGTAATAAATGTATGAAATCTATTGGGTAAAAAATTGAAATCTCCGCAATCGTTACCGGAACAATAAAGGCAATCAGTCATTTTTTCTATAAGTCATTCCTTCATTGTATTTAAATAAAGGATAAGCATCGCCTTTTAAATAGCCCGGTACATCTGATTGCTGGTTTTGTGATGCAGCTTCAGAGATGGGTGTTGTAAAAGGCATTTTACCTTTGGGATTAAACTTGCCCGTAACCACATCCAGTACGGCTTCTGCTGTTGTACCAAATGTTGCCAATACGGCTTTTATATTCCCTTTGTTTTTGTCGTTATAAATTTCATCAATCACCCAGGGATTACTGTAGTTGATTACAAGCACAGTCGGTTTTTTTGAAGTTAGTTTATTTATATAATCAACATCCACCGCATTTTTAGATAAGGAAAGATATAGGGGTGAGCCATCCGAATCAAATAAAGACTTGGAACCGGGAGTAATCCACACAAGAATGACATCTGCTTCTTCAGGAGTTTTTACAAATTCGACATCATATTTGTTTTCGGTTGTTTGATAAACATTACTTGAAGAGGCGCCTCTTCTTTGAAAATAAGATTCAAAATAAATTTTTGTCTTCGCCCCGACAGCTATCGGGGTTAACGGCAGCATTTTTGTTTCGTTTCGAAGTAATACAATTGATTTACGAAAAGCTAGATCAGCTTTCGCCTGAAATTTCGCATTGCCGACTATTTTTTCAGCAGCGTCTTCATCTACATAGGGATTTTCAAAAAGCCCTAATTGAAATTTTTCCATCAGTAAACGAAAAACAGAGTTGTCAACAAGCTTTATATCCACCATTCCACTTTTCACTATTTCTAAAAGCGGAGCCGGGTCAGCAGAACCGGAATAAATATTTACACCGGCTTCCAATGTTTTTTTATACCGTTCTTGAATGGATAAATTTTCTGCGCCCCATGGCATCATTTCAATCGGCCCTGTATCTGAATTAATAATTCCTTTAAACCCGAGTTCGTTTCGCAACAATCCCTGAAGCACTTCTTTGTTATATGCGTATGCAATTTTTTCATATTTGGTATTATTGGGTATAGAATAATAAGGCATGATAGAAGAAGTACCTGCTTTAATTGCGGCTTTGAAGGAAATGAGATTATTGCTGAACATGCCTCCGGGAAAAATTTCATTTCTTCCCCAATTAAAATGCGGGTCCTGCCCTCCTTCAGTTGCGCCGCCACCGGGAAAATGTTTTGTAGTTAACGCGACGGATGAAGAGCTCAGTTTATTTCCCTGGAAACCCAATACAATTTCAGTTATCATCTTCGCCACCCATGCTGAATTTTCACCAAAAGTTCCTTCTACTCTTTGCCATCTCGGTTCCGTTGATAAATCGGCCATGTACATATATCCTTTGCGTAAACCAACTGCTGCCCATTCCTGTCTTGCAATTTCAGCGAACTCTCTTACTAATTTTAGATCCTTCATGGCCGAAAGACCAAGTTCACCAGGCCATGTAGAAAAAACAGTTTTGCCAACACTTAAACCAATAGAAGCATCTTTAGTAATATGATTTCTCGGATTAGAAGCAACGATGGCCGGAATGCCCAATCCATCATTTTCGCAAAGAGCCTGTAATTTATTAGCCCATTCAGCATTTATTCTTGCGCTTACATTTGCTCTTAAAATAAAATGACGGAGATGAAACTGAGTGACCGCTTTTGTAGTACCTGCTGCCGACATCATGGGAATAGGCAGCGGTTGCTTTGAAAACATGTTCGTGGTTTGAATGAGATCTTCTTCATTAAAGTCACTGGTTATTGGGTCTTTATTCTTTGGCGCTTCAAAAGACCAATCGTTTTTTAAACGTGTAGAACTGATTAGCATGAAGCCGACTTTTTCTTCTACACTCATTTGAGACAGTAAATCTTTTGTTCTTTCTTCATAAGGTAAACGCCAGTCTTCATACTTATCTAATTTATTGTTTCTGTTTAAATCTTTGAATGACAAACCATTTATTGTAAGAATTTTTGCAGAACGGTAACCAAGCACAGGTTGTTTAGTAACTGGTTTTGATGGCTGCTGCGCAAAAAAAATGTTATTTGCAGCGACTAGCACCATTAACAAAAGCAGGCATCGTTTCATAAATAAATATTTTTTGTAACTCTGATTTTTCAAAAAAAACAACAATTCCAGACAGGATTAAGAATCCCGAACGCAAAAATGATCATTGATCTCTAATGTGAACTCGTAAAAATTGATCAGCGTAAGGTAAATCAAAGCGTAGTTAAATTAACATAGAATTCCGTTCCACTCCTGGGTTTTTATAATGACACACCTCTCTTCCAGGGTATAAAGTCGTCTTGATTCAACAGTACGGCTTTAGGAATTACCTCACCGCTTGCAGCCTTTATGCAGTATTCTAATATTTCCTCTCCCATTTGCTGGATCGTTTTATCTCCTTCTACAATCGGCCCACAGTCAATATCAATGATATCATTCATCCGCTTTGTAAGGTTACTGTTTGTGCTTACTTTAATAGTAGGACAAACAGGGTTACCCGTAGGTGTGCCCAAACCTGTTGTAAATAAGATCAGTGTAGCTCCGCTTGCTGCTTTACCCGTTGTTGCTTCCACATCATTGCCGGGAGTGCAAACCAAATTCAATCCGGGTTTTGTCACCGGCTCTGTATAATCTAATACATCTACAACCGGTGATGTGCCACCTTTCTTAGCAGCTCCGGTACTTTTTATTGCATCGGTGATCAATCCATCTTTAATATTTCCG
>JBIOHJ010000206.1:0-3088 GCA_044448905.1 Bacteroidia bacterium
GGTGTATGCAAAGGTTTTGTTTGATAAACTTCAACAATTGAATGATCAGATAGAAAATGTTGGGGTTGTTTTTTCAAAAAATGCAAAAGAAGTATGGCAGCATGAGTTGGGGAACAAAGATTATGAAACTGTTCCTTTTAAAATTTTTGAGCCTAATAATTTCAATGCTCCGTTTGCATCGGGCTCGGCAAAATACACTGTTATGATTATTTGCCCGTGCAGTATGGGAACACTCGCGCGCATTGCTGCAGGGATTTCTGATAATCTTACCACGCGGGCTGCTGATGTTATCCTGAAAGAAAGAAGAAAACTAATCCTGGTTACAAGAGATACACCGCTTAACCTTATTCATATTAATAATATGAAAACCGTCACAGAAGCAGGAGGGATTATCTGCCCTGCTTCCCCGTCTTATTACAGCAAGCCGCAAAACATAGAGCAGGCTGCTGCTACGGTTATTGACCGGGTGCTTGATCTTGCCGGTTTAAAAAATCATACTTTCAGATGGCAGGAAAAATAAAAAATTGATATTATGTTTGCAGAATCAATTAGCTTCCATAAACGAATGGAAACCAATATAAAATTATTTATTCACAGTATTTTAGTTAGAAATTTTAAATTTTTGTTTGTTTTATAATAATATTAATTCTACTTTAGTGTTTTCATTTTAAACCCATCCCTTATGTTCGAATACACAAAACAAATTCTCACCAAGGTCAGTTTTGACCGTGTGTTGTTCCGTAAAGAATTAAAAAAAGCAATGAAGTGGTTGAAGAGTGACGAGCGAAGAATGTTGATGCTTTGGTGCGTTGCCACTTTTGGTCAGCGGTATTCCGATATCATCAACGAGGTTTTTCGTAAGATGGGTCATTAATAAATTGAAGGTTTCTTTTTAATCCTTTAAACCCTGTTCGCTTTACAGCAGAGTCTTTAAATGTTTTTCTGAAAACCTCTTCGGTTATTTCCATCCATTCCGATTTTTTCATTTGTAAGATTTTCTCATTTGGTTCAAAATCTATTTCATGATGAGGTGTTGAGAACCGGTTCCACGGGCAGACTTCCTGGCAGATATCGCAGCCAAAGGCCCAGCCTGAAAATTTTCCTTTTACATCGACAGGTATTTCTTCTTTCAGCTCGATGGTAAAATAAGAGATGCATTTGCTGCCGTCAACCACATAGGGTTTGATAATGGCATCAGTAGGGCAGGCATCAATGCATGCTGAACAGGTACCGCAATAATCTTCAATAGGGGCATCAGTTTCTAATTCTAAATCCAGAATTAATTCGGCAATAAAAAAATAAGAACCCGCTTTGGGATGAATGAGCTGTGTGTTTTTTCCAATCCAACCCAACCCGCTTTTTTTTGCCCACGCACGGTCAAGCACAGGAGCCGAATCAACAAATGCTCTTCCGTTTACATCACCAATATTTGCATGGATAAAAAATAAAAATTCTTTTAATTTTTCTTTAATCACTTCGTGATAATCTTTTCCGAAAGCATACATCGAAATTTTCGGAGCCAAGTCATCTTCCTGTTTTTTATCGGTGTAATAATTCAGCAAAAGCGAAACAACTGATTTTGCACCGGGAACTAATTTTCGGGGGTCGAGGCGTTTGTCGAAATAGTTTTCCATGTAATGCATTTTGCCATGCATGTTTTGTGTTAACCATTTTTCCAAACGGGGAGCTTCTTCTTCCAAGAAATCAGCTTTGGAAATGCCGCAAAAGTCAAAGCCAAGCCGGGAGGCCTCTTTTTTAATTAGTGCTGTATTTTTCCTTTGAGACATTTTAATAAAAAAAATGCGCCACAGATTCACAGATTTTCAGCAGGCACATTACAAAATTAATCTGCGAATCTGTGGCTAATTGTTCTAATCAAAAAGATTTCCTGAATTATTTTTTGAAGAAATTTTTTTTCCGAGATGCTTGTATGCTTTTTCGGTGGCTTCCCTTCCGCGGGGTGTGCGCATGAGGTAGCCTTCCATGATTAAAAAGGGTTCGTAAACTTCTTCGAGGGTGCCGGATTCTTCGCCAACGGCAGTGGAGATGGTGGTTATTCCCACAGGACCTCCTTTAAACTTTTCGATGATGGCAGAAAGGATCCTGTTATCCATTTCATCCAAACCATGCGCATCTACATTCAATTCCTTTAATGAATACTGCGAAATGGCAAGGTCAATATTGCCGGTTCCTTTTACCTGGGCAAAATCGCGCACCCTGCGGAGCAATGCATTTGCGATGCGAGGAGTGCCGCGGCTTCTGCGGGCAATTTCAAAAGCAGCTTCGTTATCAATTTTAATTTTTAAAATACCTGCTGACCGTATGACTATCTGGTTCAAAAGTTTTGCATCGTAATATTCCAAACGCGAAGTAATGCTGAAGCGGGCGCGTAAAGGAGCCGTTAGCAATCCTGAACGGGTGGTTGCACCAATCAGGGTAAATGGATTTATTTTTATCTGCACCGAACGGGCATTGGGCCCGCTGTCAATCATAATGTCGATGCGGTAATCTTCCATGGCTGAATAAAGATATTCTTCCACCACAGGGCTGAGGCGATGAATTTCATCAATAAATAAAACATCATTGGGCTCAAGATTGGTGAGCAGGCCGGCAAGATCACCGGGCTTATCGAGCACAGGACCCGATGTGGTTTTTATTTTTACTCCCAGCTCGTTGGCAAGAATATTTGCAAGCGTTGTTTTGCCCAGGCCGGGAGGTCCGTGCAGAAGAACATGATCCAATGCCTCGCTTCGCTGTTTGGCAGCTTCGGCAAAAACTTTGAGATTGCTTACTACGCTTTGCTGTCCTGTAAAATCGGAAAACTCAAGCGGGCGCAAAACTTTTTCTATTTCGAGTTCGGCAGCAGTGAGGTTTTCGGTTCCAGGATTAATATTTGGATTCAATGATAAAATGGTTTGTATAAAAGCAAAAATACAAGTTTAACACTATACTATTTTAAGACAATTACTAAAAATTCTCAGGCATGGCATTGATTAATAAGGCCATTTTACTTCTGAAAAATAATTTCAAAAATAGTTCCCTGCGGATGATTGTCCTTTACAAATACTTTTCCTTTTTGCAGCGCCAC
>JBIOHJ010000207.1:0-3034 GCA_044448905.1 Bacteroidia bacterium
AAATACGATTTATTGATTCCTCAAATTGAGGCGTTGATTGATAATAATGCCGATTTGATTGCAAACATTGCAAACATATTGGCTGCATTAAAAGAAGGAATGGATTTTTTATGGATAGGAGTTTATTTTGTAAAAGAGAATAAAGGGATTAAGGAATTGATGCTTGGTCCGTTTCAGGGCCCGGTAGCTTGTTCGCGAATTGGATTTGGAAAAGGTGTTTGTGGTGCATGCTGGCAGAGAAAAGAAATAATTATTGTGGAGGATGTGGATAAATTTCCGGGTCATATTGCATGCAGCTCGCTTTCAAAATCAGAAATTGTTTTGCCTGTATTTAAAAATAACGAGGTAGTGCTGGTGCTTGATGTGGACAGCCAGCATCTTTCTAACTTTGACCGCAACGACCAGCTATATTTGCAGCAAGTTGTTGAATTGATTGAAAAAATATTCCGATAGCTATCGGCATAAAAAATTTTTGTTTGTAATGAAGTATATTACTCCTGCTTCTTTTTTGAGCTGCCTTTTGTTCACTGCCCTTTTACTCTGTTCCTGCGCAAACCGTATTGCCCCATCGGGCGGAGAAAAAGATACCAATCCACCAAAACTGGTTTCATCGTCTCCCGAAAATTTTTCAACTGATTTTTCACAAAAAGAAATTATAATCCGCTTTGATGAGTTTGTTGAGCTTAGTGACATAAATAAACAGCTTATTATTTCGCCATTAATTGACCCTTCACCCGAAATAACAGCTAATAAAAACACGCTGAAAATAAAATTCGAAAAGCCGCTGGCGGAAAATACCACTTACACATTTAATTTTGGAAGTTCAATTGTGGATGTTCATGAAAAAAATACAGGTGAAAATTTTCAATTTGTTTTTTCAACCGGTAGTTTTATTGATTCACTTTCTGTTTCCGGAACTATTGAGAATGCATTCAACCTGAAAACCGAAAAAGGTATTTTAGTGATGCTTTATAAAAGCTTTGAAGATTCAACTCCTTCAAAAACTCCTCCTGACTATTATGCAAAAACAAATGATGCCGGGAATTTTCAAATTAATAATATAGCTGCCGGCAGCTATACACTTTTTGCTTTGAAAGACAAAAACAGCAATTTTCTTTTTGACCAGCCCGATGAGGAAATTGCATTTATGAACGCACTAATAAATTTATCGGATTCGTTAAAACCCACGTTGCGACTTTTTAAAAATCCAGCAAGTAAAATTCGGATTGTCAGTTCATCTGTTGAAGAGCAGGGTAAGCTGAAGATTATTTTTAATGACATTACTCAAAATTTATCTTTCTATGCGACAGGCGCGGTAAAAAATCCATGGCAGCTCGAAGAATTTTCGGTTAATAAAGATACCGTTATAATTTGGATGACCGATACTACCATAGATTCGTTAAAAACAGTTTTCTCGCAAAACGAACAGCCTTTTGATACTGCTCTTTTTTCATTACGCAAAAAAATTTCAGGCAGAGGAACAAAAACAGAAAAGCTGTTAATCACTTCAAATGTTTCAGCAGGCAGCTTTAATCCCGGTACTGATTTAAGATTGTTATTTGCACATCCGGTTAAATTAATGGATGAAAGTAAAATTCAGTTTAAAATTGATTCAGCTGCTGCCGGGGAAATAATTTATAATTTTTTAGATTCAATAAAAAGAAATCTGTCGATAAAATATACCTGGAAAGAAAATGAGAATTATGAATTTATTTTTTTCCCCGGAGCATTTACTGATATTTTTAGTCTGAAAAACGACACTATGAAAATTTCATTCAAATTAAAACCCGTTACCGAATTTGGGAACGTAGTATTGAAAGTAAAACCCGTAAAAGATAATATTAACCTGATTGTTCAGCTTGTAAATGATAAGGATGAAATTGCAGAAGAAAAAATTATTTCCATAACAGCTGAATTGCCATTCAATTTAATTGCTCCCGGCTCTTACCGGTTTAAAATTATTTATGATGAAAATAATAATAACCGCTGGGATACCGGAAATTATTATCTGAAAAAACAACCTGAAAAAGTAATTTATTACAAAGAACCTGTTATTATCCGTTCAAACTGGGATTTGGAAACAGAATGGGCATTGACTGAATAAAAATCTGAAGTATTACCAGGAATTCAACATAACACCAACATGACAGAAAACTCATTTCATTCATCAAAAGCTCCGGAACCGGTTGGCTTATACCCGCATGCACGCAGGGTTGGAAACTTATTATTTCTTTCGGGTGTGGGACCACGCGAAAAAGGAACAAAAAAAATTCCTGGTGTTGAACTGGATGAAAACGGAAATATTGTTTCATACGATATAGAAGCACAGTGCCATTCGGTTTTTAAAAACATAAAATATATTTTAGAAGATGCCGGCAGCAGCTGGGATAAAATAATTGATGTAACTGTTTTTCTCACAAACATGAAAGACGATTTTCCTAAGTACAATAAATTATGGGCTGATTATTTTAAAAACAACTCTCCATGCCGCACCACTATCGAAATTAATTGTTTGCCAACTCCGATTGCTATTGAGTTAAAGGTGATAGCGTTGATTTAATCGTAGCAAACAATTCGCTCAAAACCCGCTTCAAGAAATAATTAGCATTAAACAAAATAAAATTTCTACTTTTGGTTCACCTAACCAAATCCATTTTTTATATGACCCGAAAACAAATTGAGGACCTCATAAAATTTGTCCGGAAAACAGGTGTAAGCGAAGTAAGCATCGAAACAAAAGAATTTAAGATTACCATTAAGAACGAGCCAAAGCATTCCGAGCCAATCCTAACCCATGTTACTGCTCCGCATGCTGTTTTGCCCGTAGCATTACCTGTTGCTGCTGTTGCTGCCCCGCCAAAAACTGAAACTGCACCATCAAAAACCGAAGCGCATAAACCAGCCGATGAATCAAAACTGCATGTCATAAAATCACCAATGATTGGAACTTTTTACCGTACCCCCGGTCCCGATAAACCGAATTTTGTAAACGTTGGTGATGAAGTAAAACCCGGAAAAGCAATTTGTATTATCG
>JBIOHJ010000208.1:0-2994 GCA_044448905.1 Bacteroidia bacterium
GAACAGCGCTTATCAGCACAACAGATTTTTTTATGCCCATTGTAGATGATCCGTTTCAGTTCGGGATGATCGCAGCCGCAAATGCGATAAGCGATGTTTACGCAATGGGCGGCAAGCCAGTGCTTGCACTTGCAATTCTCGGGTTGCCGGTTTCGAAACTGCCCGCTGAAGTTGCGCAGCAAATTATTTCGGGTGGCAGAAATATTTGCAGGCAGGCTGATATTCCTCTTGCCGGTGGACACAGCATTGATAGCACCGAACCCATATTCGGGCTTGCCGTAAGCGGGTTGATTGATATAAACAACATTAAAAAAAACAATACAGCTCAGGCCGGAGATTTATTATTTCTTACCAAGCCAATTGGAACCGGAATTATTACTTCGGCTGCCAAAAAACAAATGGTAAAAGACGAAGATTTAAAAATGGCAATTGAAACCATGTGTTCGCTGAATAAAATAGGAGGGGAGCTGGGAAAAATAAAAGGCGTGAACGCTTTAACGGATGTAACCGGTTTCGGATTGCTCGGGCATTTAGCTGAAATGTGCGAAGGCAGCAACCTGTCAGCTGAAATTTATTTTGAGAATATTCCACTCATAACTAATCTTGATTATTATCTCGATAAATTTATTTATCCTGATATGACTACAAAAATTTATGCGGTCTATAGCGATAAAGTAAATGAACTGACTGCCCGGCAACTTTTCATAATCTGCGATCCGCAGACAAGCGGAGGATTATTGGTTTCTGTTTCACCTGAAGCGATTGAGGAATTCAAAAGACTTACAGAAAAATTTGAGCTTGCAAATATTTGCAGCAAGCCGATAGGCAAAATGAAACCTAAAGAAGAAAAATTAATTTTAGTTATTTAAAGAGATAAAATATTAAAGCCACTGATTACACTGATTTCACAGAAACAAAAAAATCTGTGAGCATTTGTGAAATCAGTGGCTGGTATTTTCTTTATTCGTTTTCTGTTTTCGGAGTTTCGCTTTCCTCTTTCACCTCATCCTTCACTTCCTCAGTTTTTTTCTTTTTGGGGCCGCGTTTTGGTTTTTTTTCCGCTACCGCCTCAACGTCAGCAGTTTTTTCGGCCGCAGCTTCAACTTCAGCTTCAGCTTTTTTTTCTGAAGTTTCCATTTCCGATTTCAAATCAGAAAGAACACCCATATCGCCAAGAGTAGATTTTTCCTGGCTTTGCTTAATCTTGCGAATGGATTTTTCGGTTGAGGATTCTTCTTTTTCACGCTCGGTTTTTTCGGCAACTTTTTTACCGCTCAGCTTGTCATCGTGAATACGTGTGTGCGAAACCAGTATCTTCTTCTGGTCTTTCCCGAATTCGAGCACTTTGAAATCGAGGGTTTCATCGGGCTTTGCAATGCCACCGCCTTCTTTCATTAAATGACGGTAGGGCGCAAATCCTTCAACACCATAAGACGAAAAGGTTATCATAGCTCCCTTATCAGTTACTTTTCCTACCACACCCTGGTGAACAGAATCGGGAGTGAAAACAGTTTCATAAGTTTCCCATGGATTATGCTCAAGCTGTTTATGCCCGAGGCTCAGTCTCCTTGCTTCGGCATCCACATCTAAAACAACCACTTCGAGCTCTTCGCCTACCTTGGTAAATTCGGAGGGGTGCTTTATTTTTTTCGACCACGATAAATCGGAAATATGAACCAGCCCGTCAATACCTTCTTCTAACTCCACGAATACACCAAAGTTGGTAAAGTTTCTTACTTTGGCTTTATGCTTCGAACCCACCGGGTATTTTTCGATGATGTTACCCCATGGATCGGGTTTTAACTGTTTTATTCCAAGCGACATTTTACGCTCTTCACGGTCAATGGAAAGAACCTGCGCTTCCACTTCATCACCGGCTTTCAAGAAATCCTGCGGGCTGCGCAAATGCTGCGACCACGACATTTCGGAAACGTGAATCAATCCTTCCACTCCCGGAATCACTTCTACAAAAGCACCGTAATCGGCAATCACCACTACTTTTCCTTTTATCTTATCGCCCACTTTAATATTCTGGTCGAGCGAATCCCAGGGCTGTGGCGAAAGCTGTTTTAATCCCAACGCGATTCTTTTTTTCTCACTATCGAAATCAAGAATAACCACATTTATTTTATCATCAAGTTTGAGCACTTCATCGGGATGTGAAATGCGTCCCCACGCGATGTCGGTTATATGGAGCAATCCATCCACACCGCCCAAATCCATAAACACTCCGTACGAAGTAATGTTTTTAACTGTGCCTTCAAGAACCTGCCCTTTCTCGAGCTTGCTCATTATTTCAACCTTCTGAGTTTCGAGCTCTTCTTCAATCAGTATTTTGTGTGAAACCACTACGTTTTTAAATTCGTTATTAATTTTTACCACTTTAAACTCCATGGTTTTTCCAACAAACACATCAAAATCGCGAATGGGCTTTACATCAATTTGCGAGCCGGGTAAAAAAGCTTCGATGCCAAAAACATCAACAATTAAACCGCCTTTGGTGCGGCATTTTACCAGCCCGGTTATCACTTCATTTTTTTCTAACGAATTATTTACACGCTCCCACGATTTAAGCGCGCGCGCTTTTTTATGCGACAGTATAAGCTGCCCGCTTTTATCTTCCTGCGTTTCTACATACACTTCAACCTCATCGCCAACTTTTAAATCGGGCATGTGGCGGAATTCAGCCAGCGGAATCAATCCGTCCGACTTAAAACCTATATTTACTACGGCTTCCTTATTGGTCAGCGCAATTATTTTTCCCATCATTACCTCTTGCCCGGTAATGGTGGTTAATGTTTTTTCATAAATTTCTTCCATACGGGTACGCTCTTCGCTCTTAACAGAGTCGAAGCCTTTGCCTGAGTTGTCCCAGTCAAAATCCTGTAATGGTGCTGTTGGGTTGTTTTCGGTTGTCATTAAAATTTAATTTTTGTTTTTAAAGATGTGAGGATGATATGTGAGATTAATTATTGTTTACAGTTTACAGTTTAC
>JBIOHJ010000209.1:0-2913 GCA_044448905.1 Bacteroidia bacterium
CGTGGATTGGGAAGATATTACATATGGCAATGATTATTTATTTGTTGGCGATTTTGGAAACAACAACGGAAACCGCCAGAATTTAAAAATTTACCGCATCCATAAAAATAATCTTTCTGATACCGCTACAACAGCCGTTGCTGATGTGATTAACTTTTCATACTCCGATCAAACTTCTTTTCCATCGCTTCCGAATAATAATAACTTTGATTGTGAATCGATGATTTTTGCCAATGATTCCATTCACCTTTTCAGCAAGGACTGGGTGGATAAGCAAAGCAGGCATTACGTAATTCCAAACCAGCCGGGAACTCATCTTGCACAAATGCGCGAATCATTTAATGCAGGTTGTTTAATTACCGGGGCGACTATTCAGAAAGGTGGAGTGATTGCGTTGCTTGGTTACGATAATACAGGAGCAGCACCTGTTTATGTGTGGATGTTGTACGATTATAAAGACGGTTACTTTTTTAATGGTAATAAAAGAAGATTCAATGCCGGATCCATGCTTACACACGGGCAAACAGAAGGAATAGATTTTTTTAATGCTGCTTACGGATATATTTCGAATGAACGCTTTAACCAGATAGTCAACATTGCACCAAAGCTTAAAACATTTAATCTTGCTTCTTATCTTCCTAACGCTTTTGTTTACCCGAAACCTGATGCCGGTTTTACCGAATCTGCTGCGGTTATTTGCAAGAACGCTTCTGTTACATTTACCGACCAGAGCACCAATGATCCCGTATCGTGGCAATGGTCTTTCCCGGGAGGCAACCCTGTAAGTTCTACATTGCAAAGCCCGCAGGTAACGTATTCCGTAACCGGGACTTATTCTGTTACGCTGATAGCCGGCAATGCCACCGGTTATGATACAATTGTGAAGACCAATTTTATTACAGTAAACGCGTTGCCTGCTTCAACCATTACTCCCAGCGGGACAGCCAATTTTTGCACAGGCGGTTCAGTGTTGCTAACCGCAAATTCCGGAGTGGGGCTTTTGTACCAATGGAAAAAGTATGCAGTCAATATTGCAGGTGCTAATGCGGCAACTTATACAGCCACCGCTGCGGGTACCTATAAGGTTACTGTAACCAATCCGAACGGATGTTCAAAAACATCGGCTGGAGTAATTATAACTGGCCCACCGGCTAATACAATTACGGTTACCGGCTCATTGGATCTCTGCCCGGGCGACAGTGTTAAACTCGAAGTTCCACTGGCAGCCGGAAATGTATATCAATGGAAAAAGAATAATGTAAATATTAACGGAGCGACTGCTAATTTTTATTATGCTTCGGCTGCCGGAAACTATAAAGTGCAAATTACTAACTCGTTCGGCTGTTCGAGATCATCAGGTAAAAAAACAGTTACTACCAATTGCAGGTTATATAGTGCGGAGGAACCATACAAGGATAAATTAACAGTATTTCCAAACCCCGTTTCTTCCACATATACCGTTTCCATTAGTTTGCATAAACCACAATATGTTGTGATAAATGTTTTTTCGCCTGACGGAATGCTTGTTTCCTCCATCAACAATCAAATGCTGGCTGAAGGCAGCCATGAGTTTAGCTATGATGCTTCGCATCTTGCAAACGGAATATATTATTGCGAAGCAATAATAGGGGAGGAGCGATACAAGAAAAAGCTTGTGGTGGTCAGATAAATTTTAAATCTGGCTGGAAAACTTCCTCTCGAAATATTTACAATATTCTCTCAGTCCACATTCAAAACATTTGGGGTTACGTGCCGTGCAAACATAACGCCCGTGCAAAATAAGCCAGTGGTGTGCAATACGGATTTTATGTTCAGGAATATTTTTTACCAATTGCAGTTCGGCAGCAAGCGGGGTTTTGGCATTGAAGGTTAATCCTAACCGTGCGGCTACGCGAAATACATGCGTATCGACAGCCATGGTTGCTTTATTATAAACCACCGATGCAATCACATTTGCGGTTTTACGTCCAACACCAGGCAGCTTTTGCAGTTCATCAACATTGGCCGGAACTTTTCCGTTAAAATCATTTACCAGCATTTTTGCCATTCCTACAAGGTGTTTCGATTTATTATTGGGATAGCTGATACTTTTAATAATCGGAAAAACATCTTCGGGCATTGCCAAAGATAAAATTCCGGCAGTTGGAAATGCTTTGAAAAACGAAGGAGTCGTCATATTAACCCGCTTATCGGTGCACTGCGCTGAAAGTATTACTGCTACCAATAATTGGTAAGGATCATCATACACCAGTTCGGTTTCAGCCTGCGGCATATGCTGGCTGAAATAATCAATAACTTTTTGATAGCGTTCCTTTTTAGTCACGCACAAATTTAAGTTGGTTTGGATAAATGAGTAAATGGGTGATTAAGGTAATTTGGCAAATAAGTTGAAAAGATAGTTTCCTTCCCGAATTCCGGGAGGAATACCGCTCTTCCAATTACCTTAATTACCTCAACAAACCTCAACCGCAGAGGCTCTCGAATAAGCAAGAATGCTGTTAACACATTCTTCCGAAGGAGCTTCTAAGAGTTTATCCATAAGGCTAAAGGTTGCTTTGATATCTTCAAATTCCTGTTCCGTTTCGGCATCATAGTCAATTGCCAGCTGTATAAGCACCGACTCAGCCATTTGGGTTTCATTGAACAGGTAAAGCAACAGGTCATTCGTAGTAGAATTTTTATTCATGCGTTGTATGTTTTTATTTGTACACTCCGGTATAACGTTAAACTATTTAATTTATTGTGTTGCATCAAAAATATTTTTTAAAACTGTCTCAGGCGACCAGGTCGAGTTGTTTATTCTTAATCATTTTACGCATATGCTGCAGGGCATACCGCATTCTGCCCAGGGCAGTATTTATGCACACATTGGTACATTCGGCAATATCCTTAAAGCTCATATCGCCATAATAC
>JBIOHJ010000210.1:0-2760 GCA_044448905.1 Bacteroidia bacterium
CGATATCCCGGCCACCCATGATACCGTTGTATTGTTCGCCCCAATTGGGTTCATTTACTACTTTACGAATCTGGTTCTTGATTCCCTGTGGCGACCAGTCAATATAATCGGTGGTTAATTTGTTGGGATCGCAAACCGTTACGATTTGTATTTGCGGGTTAACAATTAACTCGCACATTTCACGTAAGCCCTGGGTTCCGCAACCAATATAAGCGAGATTGATTTTATCACTAGGCGCAACGGAGCCTGATCCAGCCAATACATGTCGGGGTAGAATGGTAAACCCGATAGAAGCGGTAGCAGCAGTACTAATAAATTGACGGCGGTTGAATTTTTTTCTTGATTTCATATAGCGGCAATTAAATAAAAATGGTAGGGAGAATACGAATTGAATCTACCAAATTTTGGCAAGAATTAAAGGAGGAACTTATTGTTTTTTGTTCTTTCAGGAATTATTTACCGCATTGAAATCCTTGTTCTAATTTATTAAACTGTTGCCAAACGGAATGTGTAAAAGGTTGTGGCGAAATTTCAATGAATACCGCTGTATGATTTAATGACCCACAATTTTTTATATGAATCATCAAATTTAAGACAATCGATTTCTGTGTCATATAATCCAGCATATGAATGTCGCCGTTGAATGTTTCCATATCACCCGGAGCCGTTTTTATTTTTTTGACCGTCGCTGTTGTTGGAACTTGTTTGTCGGTGGGTATTTTCCTGCTCACGATATTACTCTCTACTAAGCCAGTGTAATAAGCTGTTAAATTATTCTGCAGTGTATTGGCATCCAGTTTCGGGCTTCCGTTGAGCCACCATAAATACGCATAGGACCAATATTCTTCACTTGCATTTTTTGCCCAACCGGGGGTAAAGCGCAAATCTTCCACTCCTTTATAATTCATTGTAGGTGCAAAACCGGGGGGCAGCTCGAAATGTTCAACAGCCCAGTTTTCAGGAATACTTAATTTATAAGGCGGGTTCCAGTGATTCGGGTCAAAAATTTTCAGGCATTGTTTTATCCATTGAATACACTCTACTTCATCAACAATGGAAATAGAATTGGGATTACGAATGCCGTTACTTCTCATACCTGCTTGCTTTGCAGATCTGAATTCTGCTTTTTCATTGCCCAATAAAAGTAATCGCTTAATGAGTTCCGAGCCGTCGGGAATTTTGCTGTCGTAATAACTGTTCCGCCTGTTTTTTAATTGCCATTCGATATCGGTATCGTAATATAAACGTACCGGTAAAGTTTTCAGGTGTTTTTCATTTCCGATTTTCTCATCTTGTCTGTTAAATGGAGTTAGTGTTTGATATTTTTCCGGGTGATCGTTAATAGTCCCATTGTTTTTTGTCATCTCATCAATATAGTACTTGGCGTCGCCAACAGATCCCTGGTAATAATTTTTTTTGATCTGATTTGCTGACCAATGCCAGAGTCCAAAAAGATCAACGTGCGAGTCAATTGCAAAAACTACTTTTGGTTGAACAGGAAATTGCGAAGGATTTTCATAAGTGAGTTCGGTATAGCGAAGTACAATCATTCCCGCTTCATCATAACCTGCGAGGACGAATTTTGATTCATCTGCTTTAAACCTGTTTACGATATCTTTTAAAATAATACTAATTCTTGCTATGGCAGAACTATCTGCATATAATTTTTGCTTTGATGAAGCTACAACGGTAAGGAGGCCGTTTACATACGCAACATTGTGAAGTTTTGTTTCTGGCAATATTCCTTCGGGTGGTAGAAAACTGCTGAGTAATACAAGCACTCCTTTTATTTCATCCTGTGGCCGAACCGCTAAATAATATCCGGCTTCGCTGTCTTTACCATCAAAATTTATTTTTTCAATATTCTGGCTGATTGCGGAAATGGAAAGAGAATAGATTGCGATAAGAAGAATCAAAACTCGGTTTGTCATGATGTTGATTTATGAAAAATAGGAGTCAATTAGTACTGATGCAACTCACTTCAGAGGCAAATAAAAATTGAAGGTAATTTACACAAAACCATATAACATCTTTTAATAAAAAAAATGGGCGGATAGCCGCCCATCATCGTTAAAATAACCACTGTGTCCTAAACTGTCAAATTTTTATAAGGATTTCAGGTATTCCACCAATTCTTTTTTTTCGGTTTCGTTTAAAGATAGTTTTTTAAAATTATTATAGTGATTCACTACATCCATCAGTGTAGCAAACCTGCCATCGTGATAAAATCCGCCTTTGGTATGAGTCCATAATCCTTTTAAACCCTGGGTAACGTATGTTTTATCAGGAGAACGATTCGATTGGAAATCATCAATGCCTATATCGGATGCTTTGTGTGTGTTCCAACCTGGCTCGGTAAACAGGGGAGGTACGTGGCAAGTGGCACATTTAGCTTTTCCATTGAAAATTGCCATTCCGCGTTGGGCCTCTGCTTTATTGTAAATACTATCTGGTGCTTTGGGTATTGGAATTGCATACTGATAGAATTGTAATGCAGCTAGTTTTTCAGTTACCTTATCAGGCGAATTTGTTTTGTTTCCAAATCCTAATTTTGCGGCAACAGGATATTTCTTTGAATCATTGAGTCGCTCGTCACGAAAATTTCCTTTTCCATTCAATTCTAAATTGGCAACATACGCGTTCCAATAAGTAATATCTCCCCAGCCTCCCGTCCATGTATGGTTGTTGTGACCGAGATGTCCGAATGCTTCTGGTATTAATGTTGCCGCTGATTTGCCGTCAGGACGAAAAGCTTTACCA
>JBIOHJ010000211.1:0-2704 GCA_044448905.1 Bacteroidia bacterium
AACTTCTGCCTTCGCCAAAGCAACAGCAGATTAAGTGGGCAGAGTAGGGTTCGAACCTACGTACACTTACGTGAACAGATTTACAGTCTGTCGCCTTTAACCACTCGGCCATCTGCCCATTGAGCCGAAGAAGGGAGTCGAACCCCCGACCTGCTGATTACAAATCAGCTGCTCTACCAACTGAGCTACTTCGGCCTGTTTTGTTCGCTTTTTTAACTTCTGGTTCCAAACCTCCAGATATAAAACCGGACCCGGTAATTACCAATATACCAACTGAGCTACTTCGGCATTTATAAGAACTCGCAGTTATAGCTTGGATCCGCCGCGGCGGACTACCAAATGAGCTACTTCCGCTTTAAAGTTTCACAAGTTCAAAAAGTTTCAAAGGTTTAAAAAGCCGACCCCGAATTGGAACATTAAACCTATTAAACGCGTTAAACTTATTAAACCTTTACAAAGAACTGTGGGCAGAGAAGGATTCGAACCTCCGTACTCCGAAGAGAACAGATTTACAGTCTGTCGCCTTTAACCACTCGGCCATCTACCCAAAACAGGTTTATTATCTTGTGAGCCACTTGTCGGAATCGAACCAACGACCTACTGATTACAAATCAGTTGCTCTACCAGCTGAGCTAAAGTGGCGTTTTTTCTGCCTGTTTCCACAAGCTTCTCACTATTACCAATATTACAATAAAGAACTACCCCTAAATTTTAGGAAGGCAAAGGTAAGGGAATTTGATAATTGCAAAAATTTTGCTCAAGGAATTTTTTATTTGTTTTCAGCAAGTTGTGAATAATCGGGAAATAATCTTCTACCCCTAAAATTATTTGCATCCGGGAAAGAATCTGATCATGCTTCATTATGGGTATTCGCCATTAACAGGTTATCTTAAATCAATATCATCGTAAAAGACTTGCCCGTGTTTTTCCATAAGAAAAAGATCCCTACGCGTATTACATCAGTTTTATTATTCTACTTTAGTCAATTGTACTAAGATAGCTTTCAAACGAGTTAATAAATAAAAAAGACCTCCGGAGAGGTCTTAAAATTCTTAGGCTGCTTGTTTTTCTTTTTTTCTTTTTATTTGAGTGACGATGGAATCGAACGCATCGTCAAAGGATTCTTCAAATGATTTACTGGTTGATTTCACAAAGAACTCGTGTCGCGGTACATGGATCCTGATCTCAGCGATCTTGTCTTTAATGTTATGAACTACATTGTCAAGCTTCAGAAACACGTTTACCTTAATGATGCGGTCATGAAAAGTGCTTAATTTTTCAAGTTTACGATTGACATACTCTACCAATCTTGTGTCCGCGTCAAACCGAACAGTTTGAATGTTTACATTCATAGTCGTCACATTTTAAACGGTGATATAATAAATAAAGAGCTTATTAAAATAGGGGGGAATTTTCTTACATAATTTAATGTGTTTGTGGTTACTATGAAGTTACGTCAAAAAGAAAAAAATCCAAACTATTCTGGATAATTTTTATTGCTTATCCGATAAACTTTAAGATTTCGGGTGAGCTTTTTTATGCACATCTTTCAACTTTTCAATTGTATTATGTGTATATACCTGCGTAGCGGCCAGGCTGGCATGCCCCAGCAATTCTTTTACTGCATTCAATTCTGCTCCATTATTCAGCAGGTGAGTAGCAAAAGTATGGCGCAGAACGTGAGGGCTTTTTTTATCCAATGTACTGGCTTGCCCGAGATATTTATTAACTAATAGCCAGGCGTACTTGGGATATAGCTTTTTACCCCTTTCAGTTACCAATAAAACATCTTCGCTATTTTCAAAAGTCTTTTTCTTTAATTGTTGGTATTCTTTTATGGTTTGCAGAACTTCTTTACTAACCGGAATGATTCTTTCTTTATTGCCCTTACCTAAAACCCTGATTTGCAAGCGGGCGGGATCGAGTTGCCTTTCTTTCAGGTTTATTAACTCGCTAAGCCGCATACCGGTGGCGTAGAAAAGGCTAACCAGCATCCGTGCATTGAGTGTTTTCCAATCTTCGGTCGACGTATTTAAGGTTGCAAGGAGTTGTTGGGTCTCTTTTTCTTTTGCAAAAACAGGCAAACGCCTGCTTATTTTTGGCGCCACCAAATTAGCTGTTGGTACCGCCTTAATGGCCCCCCGTTTTAAATGGTATTTAAAAAATGAACGGAGGGTGGAAATTTTTCGGGTGATTGACCTGGAACTAAGCTTTTCTTCTTTCAATTCAGCTAGCCAACTCCTGATAAAGCTATGCGTGATCTCCGAAATCGGCTGTTTTCCAAAATTATTTTGGAGATATGAGAAAAAATCACGGATATCGGTCTGGTAAGAAATAATGGTATGAGCGGAATACCTTTTTTCAAATTTCAGGTAGTCAAGAAACGATTGTATCTCAGCTGAATTGTGATCGGGCATATTGCCTGCTAAGCTACGCAACCTATAATAAAAATAGCTGCCCTGATTGCCATCAGGGCAGCTATCATCTATTTAACAGGAAAAATGAGGGTTATTTCTCTATTTTTCCGCTTATAATATTTTGCTTATAGATCGCTTTAAGGACCTCCCCGCGGCGCTTAACGGATGGCTTGGTAAAACTTTGCCGTTCACGCAACTTCAACAAAGTTTTCGATTTTTCGAATTTCTTTTTGTACTTCTTCAGCGCTTTGTCGATGTTTTCGCAATCTTTTGAATCAATAATTAAC
>JBIOHJ010000212.1:0-2646 GCA_044448905.1 Bacteroidia bacterium
ACCGGTCCGTGTCATGCCGAAGAAGTGGCGATGGAAAAACTTTCTTACTTAACAATTGCCTGTCAAAATACTGAGCATGCAAAATCGCTTGCAGAATTTATGAATTGCCGTTTTATTAAAACAACTGTGAGCGATGATATTTACGGAACCGAATACGCTGCTGTCCTGAAAAATGTAATTGCAATTGCCAGTGGAATTTGCCATGCTGTCGGGTACGGAGATAATTTCCAGGCAGTATTGATTGCAAATGCCATACAGGAAATAAAACGTTTTGTGGATGCTGTACATCCCATCAGCCGCGACATTAATGACTCCGCATATCTTGGTGATTTATTAGTTACTGCCTATTCGCAATTTTCGCGCAACCGCACCTTTGGAAGCATGATTGGGAAAGGATATTCTGTTAAATCAGCGCAAATGGAAATGAACATGGTTGCTGAGGGTTACTATGCAGTAAAATGTATTGTTGAGATAAACAAAAAGCATAAAGTGAATTTGCCAATCTGCAATGCTGTGTATTCTGTTTTGTATAAAAAGACTTCGGCAACAGAAGCCATGAAAAATTTGGCGGAGAAATTAAGTTGAATTTAATTTCCTTCACCAATTGCCTTAAATCCAAATCCGCGGTTCAAAAAATATTTCAAAGTTTCAGGCAATGCAACCGAAACGTTTTTTTGCGCTTTCACACTATCGTGAAAAACAATTATAGAACCCGGCTTTGCATTTCTAATTACGTTTTGAAAACACTTTCCGGGTGTTGTGTTTGCGTCAAAATCAAAACTTAAAACATCCCACATGATTAAGGAGTATCCAGTATCCAGTATCCGGTTCGGAGTAGTTAAAAAGGTGATTTGGGATTTTTTTATTTTGCCGTAAGGCGGACGAAAAAAATTTGATCGGATAATTTGATTTGCTTTTTCTATATCCTCAAAATATGTAGCGTCTTTTGTTTTCCAGCCGTTGAGATGCGACCAGGTATGATTTCCCACTGCATGCCCTTCGGCCTTTATTCTTTCAAATATTGCAGGATGCGCTTTAACATTTTCGCCTATGCAAAAAAAAGTCGCTTTGGCATTATACTTTTTCAATTCATCAAGAACAAAAGGAGTAACTTCTGCAACCGGGCCGTCATCAAAAGTAAGGTGGAGTACTTTTTCTTCAGTCGGAAAATTCCAAATTAAATTTCTGTAAAACTTTCGAAGAAGAAATGGGGGTGTAACAGATACGTTCAATTCATCAATTCGAATAATATTTTTTCTCCAATTCTTTAAACCGTTTTTCAACGGTAGCTGCAACCGAATCTTGTTTGGCATCCTTTGACATGCGGATGAGTTCCTGGAAAACTGCCATTGCCTGGTTCATATCGCGTTCAATGGATTTATAGTATTCCGTTCCACGCAATGAAAAATAATATTGCAGATCGTCATCATAAATGTCAGCCACCCGCTTTGTAATTGCATTCGCGGTTTCAACAGCATGTTTTGCTGAAGCATCCAATTTTTCAGGGTCAGGAGAAATCATAATACCCGCAGAATCACTTTTCATTCCACGCTTTCCTATTTCATAATAATTGTCAACAATACGCAACATCATAATATTAAACGGAACAGTTTTGTCGGGCATAACGGTAATGCAGGTATCCAGCACACGCATTGCGGAATCAACCTGGTTATCAGCCAGCAATGACTCAGCCAGGCGGCTAAAATTGTTACGAAAATTCATAGTCATGTTCAGGTTATTCTGATCAAGATAAACCCGTTCGTCTTTCATGTTACCCCATAAAAATTTGTTCATCATATTATCGTACATGTGGGTTGTGGAAACTCTGCCCGTCTGCCCGTCAGATTGGCGCTCAGCTTTAATGGGAACAAAACGGTATGCCAGGCCTTCCAGTTGAAAATAATTTTCAAGATTCAGGTAACTTTCGCTGCCAACAGTTACCGCAAAATAAATGGGACGCGACCAATCGTTGTGGGCAATCAAATCAAGAATCATCAGGTCGGCTTTCATTAAATAATTCCTATCCGTTTCAAATGTAATTTCAGAAACAATCTGTGAAGTATCTTTCAGTTCAACTGTTCCGTTTTTAATTACCTGTTCCCTGTTTACAGGAATGCTGAACTTTTTTGTTGGGAAATAATTTAAATCGCTTCCGTTGTTGGTTCTTGCTTTTGCTTCCGGGTTATCACTAATTATAAAATCCATTACATCTTTAAGATTGGTGTAGCCTTTTAGATTTCTCTCATAGAACGGAACATAATCACGTGTACCCTGCACGTATTTATCAAGAGTCCAGGTAAACGGAACCGGGTCTGAACTATATGCTTTTCGTTTCATCTGGTCAATATACCAATCGGTATTAAGGAGACTCAGATTGACTACGCGGACATCGGTTCTTATTCCTTCTACTTCCTGCGCATACCACAATGGAAAAGTATCATTATCGCCATTAGTAAAAATAACTGCATTAGGCGCGCATGAATTGAGATAATTGGAAGCAAAGTCGCGTGAAGTATAGCGATGTGACCGGTCATGATCATCCCAACCATCTTTTGCCATGATAACAGGTCCGGCAAAAAGGCAAATCAGCGTAACAGCCACACTGCTAACGACAGGCGACAATGCTTTTTTGAGCCAGTCAGATAA
>JBIOHJ010000213.1:0-2616 GCA_044448905.1 Bacteroidia bacterium
ATCCTTTTGGTGCTCCTGACCCTATGTTCCTTGTAAGTTATGATTTAAATGGTAATGTTTTATGTGCCCAAGGATTAATAAGTGGCGGTGACGACCAAAATTCTGTTTCAGTTAGTCCATCAGGTGGTATTTACATTGGAGGAGATTTACTTCATACTGGCACTTCGCCCAACCCAATTATTTTTGGCAATGATTCATTATTACTTGTTGGTCAAGAAAACGTTTTTGTTGCTAAGGTGTTGCCTGGTAATCTTTGTCCCGATACTATTACAGCCGTTAATGAATTTGAGAACATGAATAATTTTATAGTGTTTCCAAATCCTTTTAATGACAACTTAATTATTAAAGCAAAAACTGACCGACAGTTAGAAATAATTTTATATGATATTCTTTCACGAAAACTTTTGCAGCGTAACTTTACAAGCACAACAACAATTAATACAGAACAGCTTGCAAGCGGACTCTACATTTATGAGGTGCGAAATAAAAATGGAATAATTGCGAATGGAAAAGTTATCAAGCAATGAACAGAAAAACTGCGCATAACACAAAGATTAAAAGAAATAAAAAAAAGAAGGGCTTTGAGAGGTAAACAAAGAGATGAGCTTCTAACAAACAGTATAGGTAACCGAACAGTAGTTCTTCTAAACCCTTCTTTTTTTTACTTCTTTAATCCCTTCTTCGTTATGCGTCATGCTTGGCGGCAGTGCGAACTCCAACTTGACTGCAAGAAATTTACAATCGCATTGACTAAAGGGGACGCTAAAAACCGAATAGAGTAAACACAAACAGTTAAACAATTTATAAAATGATAAACGGAATACACGTTCTCATTTACAGTAGGAAAGCTGCAGCGGATAAAAAATTTTTTAAAGAAGTTCTGAAGTGTCCAAGCGTTGATGTTGGCGGTGGCTGGCTCATTTTCGGGTTGCCTCCGTCTGAGCTTGCATTTCATCCGTCTCCCGATGATATCTCCACTGAATTGTATTTGATGTGCGATAATATTCATCTGTTCGTTGAAGAGATGAAGAAACATAATATAGAATGCGGGCGAATTGGAAGTCAGGCATGGGGTTTTCATACCAAAATAGTTTTACCAAGTGGCGGAAAGCTGGGTGTGTATCAACCAAAACACGAAAGACCAAAGCCAATGAAAGTAAAAAGCGCATCAACGAAATTTGTCTCAAAGAAAAAAGCGGCTACAAAAACCAGAAAGAAAAATTGACAATGCAAACTTCAGCAGGCGACATCCCCTTGAACAAATTTTCGTGCAGAATACAAGCGGACGAGTTTCAATCCACAGTAGCACGAACGCATAACAAGAACTGTGTTTAAAAACAAGCTTTTTGAGATAAATAATTTTCATCATAAGGCAATTCTGATTTTGCAATTGCCACACATTGTTTGATAAGTTTGTTACTAACTGCTGCTAAGGCTAGTTTGCCGTTTTTACCTTTTGCTTTTAACCGGTCATATAAATCTTTACAGGCTTTATTTTTTCTAATGGCACTCAGACTGCACATGTATAAGATGGTTCTGAGTTCTTTACCTCCCATTTTGCTGATGCGCACTTTACCGCGAATAGTTTTACCTGAACTATATTCTTTTGGGCTCAAGCCTGCCCAACTGGATAATTGCCGGTAATTGTCCACTTTTCGAAAACCATCAGTGGTAATGATCATTAGTGCGACTGCACGTTTGCCGATTCCGGGAACGGTTTGCAGCGCTTCTAATTTTTTTGCTTCGTGCTCACGGAGCAATGCTTGAAGGTTTTCTTCCAGTAATCCGATTTCTTTTTCTAACCCGGCTATCAGGTGCTCATAGGAACGTTTGCTCTCTTTGCTCACGATGGGCATTTGCAGCAGAGATTGGAGAGCGTTGATACATGAAGTACGCTGTTTGGTCAGCTGCATGATGGCCGATTGCATCTGACGTGCACGGATAATGTGCTCCTGCGGTGCCTGCCATAAGGGAGGTTGTTGTTGCCGGGCATACTCACAAATCCAGCGTGCATCTTTTTTATCACTTTTATTTTTTTCCAGGTGCATCTGGATAAATCTTTTAATCACCAGGGCATTTACTACCGATACGCTTACCCCCTGCAAATGCAGGTGTAATGCCAGCGCAACATAATATGGTCCGGTTCCTTCCATTACGTAGTGTCCCGACTTTCCGCAGCAACCGATAAGTTGCTTGAATCCTTTTGGCGAATTAGGAATTTTAACATGCTGCAGTTTTTCCTGCTTATACCAGGCTGCATCCAGGGTTTCCTTGGAGATGTCTACTCCGACATAATTTTGTTTTGCTGTTTCCATTGTTTTAATTTTTAAATTTGTCTTTACAATCCGTCCAATGAGAAGAAATAGCTTGCCTCACTTTAACGCTACTATTACAAGCTCTTGAGAGGCTCTTATTGAACTGTTCAAAGTTGTTGCAAGTGAAAGAGAGGGGATTTACTTGTTATACGAACTCTTAAGGTTCTTCAAGATTAATAATCTTAATCCTCTCTTTTTTCTTTTCAATTTATGATTGTTTTAATAGGCTAATTTAATACCGATGCAATGATAGTAGCAAGATTAAAAGAAATAAAAAAAAGAAGGGCTTTGAGAGGTAAAC
>JBIOHJ010000214.1:0-2556 GCA_044448905.1 Bacteroidia bacterium
CAGCTGCTCACCGAAATGGATGGCTTTGCCAGCAACAGCGGGGTGATTTTACTCGCAGCCACCAACCGTGCCGATGTACTCGACCGTGCCTTATTGCGCCCGGGCCGTTTCGACCGCCAGATTTATGTAGAGTTGCCCGACCTTAACGGACGAAAAGAAATTTTTAAAGTGCATTGCAAGCCGCTTAAGTTAGATTCATCGGTTGATATTGATTTTCTTGCCAAGCAGACACCGGGTTTTTCGGGTGCTGATATCGCAAACCTTTGCAATGAATCGGCATTGATAGCTGCCCGCAATAATAAAACCGCTATTGATAAGCAGGATTTCCTTGATGCTGTTGATCGGATAATTGGCGGCCTCGAAAAGAAAAATAAAATTATTTCGGTTCACGAAAAGAAAGTAATTGCTTATCACGAATCAGGTCACGCGGCTGTAAGCTGGCTTCTCGAACATGCCCACCCGTTAGTAAAGGTAACGATTGTTCCCCGTGGTTTATCGTTGGGCGCTGCATGGTATTTGCCCGAAGAACGTTCCATTACAACCAAAGAACAGATCTTTGACGAGATGTGTGCTGCTTTGGGTGGCAGAGCTTCTGAATTAATTACTTTCGGAACCATTTCGACAGGCGCTTTAAGCGATCTTGAAAAAATTACTAAGCAGGCATATGCCAGCGTAACTATTTTCGGGTTGAATGACAAAATCGGCAACATCAGCTATTATGATTCGAGCGGAAACCAGGAATTCGCGTTTACTAAACCCTACAGTGAAAAAACTTCCGAAACTATTGATTCCGAAGTAAGCAAGCTGATTGAAAGCGCCTATACAAAAGCCAAAGAGATTTTGATGGAACACAAAGCTCAGCTCGATATATTAGCCAGCCGTCTTCTCGAAAAAGAAGTTTTGTTTAAAGAAGACCTCGAAGAAATATTCGGCAAGCGTAAATGGGAACCCGAAACACTGGTGTCAGTTAAAGAAAAGAAAATACCGGATGCTGCTTTTCCGGGTAACGGGGCAACGGTAAAAACCGCGGAGAAACCCGAAGCCCCTCCTGTTGAAACTTCAAAAAAGATTGATGAGCCGGCATCGCAAGGGTAGTTTATGAAGGAAGCCACCACGCGCGAAAAAATTTTAAAAAAAGTACGCAGCGCTTTAATTCATAAAACTAAAAACCCTTTTCCTGAATTTGATTTTGATCTGCCGGTTTATTCTGCTAATTATGAAATCCCGGAATTAACCTTTGCACAAAAATTCAGCGAGGCTGTCGGCAATTTCATTTTTTGCGAAAATAAGGCTGAGTTTTCTGAATTGCTTCTTAAGCTTGTGCAGCAGAAAAAATGGAAAAAAATTTCCTGCGATGAAATAGAGCTTTCTGCATTTTTAGATAAAATTGAATTAACCCACAAATCATCAGGTGAATTAAAATCTGTTCAGGCAGTTGTTTTTTCATGCGAGGCATTGATTGCGGGAACGGGCAGCATCTTCATCTCACTGGCTGCTTCGCAACACCAAAAAATGTTATTCAATGTGCCGGCACTTATTGTTGTTGCGTCAACGAGTCAGCTGGTAAATAATTTAAAAAATGGTTTCGATTTTATAAATGACAAACATGCTCACAGCCTGCCTCCTTCCATTTCAATTCTTACCGGCTCGAAGAAGGTAAACAATAGGGAAGACATATCTGTATCAAAAGAATTACAAGGTAGCGAATTATTTTTATTTTTGGTCGATGATAGTCAGCGGCCTTAATGAATGAACAACGATTGGGTAAAAGTTTACAGCTCGGGTGAAATTCATAAAGTTGAAATTGTAAAAGCTGTTTTAGAAGACAACGGCATTGCAGTTTTTATGATTAATAAAAAAGATTCCTCTTACATTATTATAGGAGAAATCGAATTGTTTGTAAAAGCCGGAGATGAAATTCTTGCTAAAGTTATAATTAACAACAACCAGCTTTGACCGACCTCAAACAGCGCGTAATTACCGGATTGCTTTTCGGAATCGTAATGATCGGTTCCATCCTGCTCTCACCGCTTACTTTCTTTATTTTATTTTTCATCATCACACTTTTGTCGATTTTGGAATTTTATAAAATAGTTTCAACCGGTGATAGTAAACCGCAAATAATTTTTGGGACATTCATTTCTCTTTTGATTTTTGTTTACTTTACGCATATAGCGCAATCGTATTTCAAGTTTGTAATGCTGACTGAAATTGACATCCTTCTGAAATCACCTTTTGTTATTTTTTTGCTGCTGCTTTTTATTTTTGTTTTCGAATTATTCCGCAACAAACAAAAACCGTTTATAAATATTGCTTTAACAATAGCAGGTGTTTTTTATATCGCCTTGCCGCTGGGATTGTTTTCGTGCATGGCATTTTATCCCTATGGTGACGCAAAATACCAACCCCAGCTTGTACTTGGTTTTTTTATTTTATTATGGACTTCCGACACAGGAGCTTATTTTACAGGCAGGCGATTCGGAAAAAATAAATTGTTCGAGCGCATCTCACCAAATAAAACATGGGAAGGATTGATTGGCGGAGCGCTGACTGCAC
>JBIOHJ010000215.1:0-2493 GCA_044448905.1 Bacteroidia bacterium
TGTTTCACTGATGAAATCCGGTGACTTATTATAATTGTGGTTCTTCCCTTCATTAGTTGCTGAAGGCTTGCAAGGATATTTTCTTCGGTTTTCGTATCCACAGCACTCAGGCAATCATCAAAAATTAAAATTTTGGGTTCACGGATAATTGCCCGCGCAATGGAGATGCGCTGCTTTTGCCCGCCCGATAACGTAATTCCCCTCTCCCCTATCATGGTTTCAAAATTTTCAGGAAACTCCATGATGTTATCAAACACATCGGCATATTTTGCGGCTTGTTTTATTTTTTCACTTGTAGTTCCATTTTCACTTGTTTCCTTTAATCCAAATGAAATATTTTGTTCAATGGTATCGCTGAATAAAAATACTTCCTGCGGAACACAGCCCGTCTGGCTGCGGTAATTATGCAAATTTATTTCGTGGAGGTTTTTGCCATCAATATAAATTGCTCCCGATGAAGGGTCCATCATTCGCAAAAGCAAATTAGCAAGCGATGATTTCCCCGAACCGGTTTTCCCCGTAACGGCTAATGATTTTCCCGCTTCCACTTTAAAAGAAATATTTTGCAGCGCTTTAATTTTCGAATGAGCATACTGATAACTTACATTTCTGAATTCAATATTGCCTTTTACCATAAAAGGTTCGCTGTTGCGCGACTGCACTTCGGGAACGGTATGTAAAAATTCATTGATGCGCTCCTGGGATGCGGCTGCACGCTGAACTAACGTTACTACCCATCCGAGCGAAGCTACAGGCCACGTTAGCATATTTACATATATAATAAACTCGGCAATATTGCCTATGGTAATGTTTCCCTTTATTACTTCGGTGCCTCCGATAAAAATCGTCATCAGCGTGCTCACACCAACCAAAATCAAAAGCACCGGGTAAAAAAGTGAATTCGTTCTTACCAGATCCATGTTAAGCTGCTTGTATTTCTCCGCTTCTTTTTCAAAATCATGAACGCTCTGTTTTTCTCTCACAAAAGATTTCAGCACACGGATTCCTGAAAATGATTCCTGTACATAAGTGGAAAGATCAGAAAGTTTCGCCTGCACCTGCTCACTTTTTTTATTGATGATGTCATGCACATAATAAATTACCAGTGTAAGCACCGGCAACGGAACCAAAACATAAGTTGCCAGCCTCGCATTTACATGATACATAGCATAAATTACCAGAATAAACATTACAATTAAATTAATCGTGTACATGATAGCCGGCCCGACATACATGCGCACCCGGCTAACGTCTTCGCTTATACGGTTCATCAGGTCGCCCGTGTTCCGGCTGTTATAAAACGTGCTGTTCAGCTTTTGATACTGGTCAAAAATTTCATTTTTCTGGTCATACTCAATGTGGCGACTCATTACAATAATTGACTGCCGCATGAAGAACATAAAAATGCCTTTGAGAATTGTCATGCTCAAAATCAAAAAAATAAACACGGCAATGCTTACTGTAAACAACGAATAAAAGCTGCTTTGCAAGTTAAAGCCGTTCAGCAAATGGTGCATCTGGATATTTTCTGCCACCACATCCAATGCATTCCTGACTAACTGGGCCGGCACAACTCCGAAAATATTTGAAACAGTAACGAAAAAAATTCCAAGAAGCAGGTGGCTTTTGTACTTTAGAAAATACTTATTAAGCGAAGCGAGATGATTCATAATACCCCTAAAACCTACAATGCGGGCTACATTTATTGGCCACCCGCACCATTTTGAACCTTATATCAAAAAACATACCTTTGCAGCCGTTTTATTTAAGGCATGTTCGTGCCATTGCGCCTTCCAAAAATACTCAAAAAACTACCCGCTGATGCTCGAAATAAAAGAACAAAAAGAAACGGCTGTTAAACCTGTTTCTGTTTTCAATCCAATGACTGAAGGCAACCACGAACAGGTTGTTTTTTGTTATAATAAGGATACCGGTTTAAAAGCCATCATTGCTATTCACAGCACGGTTTTAGGCCCTTCGCTGGGCGGCACACGCATGTGGCAGTATAAATCGGAAGCCGAAGCGCTCAACGATGTATTGCGCCTTTCGAGAGGCATGACCTATAAAGCGGCAATAACCGGGTTGAATCTTGGCGGTGGAAAAGCGGTTATAATTGGTGATTCTAAAAAAGATAAAACCGAGGCTATGTTTCGCCAGTACGGGCGCTTTGTAAACAGCCTTGGCGGAAAATACACTACAGCCGAAGATGTGGGAACCAATACCCGCGATATGGAATATGTGGCTAAAGAAACTAAACACGTTTCCGGATTACCGGAATCAATGGGTGGTGGCGGTGATCCCTCACCCGTTACTGCGTATGGCGTGTATATGGGAATGAAAGCTGCCGCGAAAGAAGCGTGGGGAAACGACAACTTACGCGGAAAAAAAGTAATGGTGCAGGGCGTGGGGCATGTGGGCGAAAGCTTAACCACATGGCTTAAAAAAGAAGAAGCAATAATTTTTGTTTCCGATATTAACGAAGAGCAATTGAAA
>JBIOHJ010000216.1:0-2427 GCA_044448905.1 Bacteroidia bacterium
CTCACATATTAAAAGCTTTAAGGTGGCAGGTAACGATGGGAGACTGGTTATTTGATTCTGACTGCAGCTTAAACGAATAAGATTCGAGTGCATAACAGGCAGGGTGGTTAATTGATTGGTATAACAATATAAATTAAGCAGTCCGTCAAAATACTGAATACCATTTAAGTTTTGAATGCTTTTATTGCTGCAATTCACAAATGTGGTATTTACTATGGAGCTGCACGTGGTATCCATTAAATTGCCATTCATACAGCCGGGAAAATTCTGTTGTAAGTAGGTAACAAAGTTGGCATCCGGAATAGTAACCCATTGCGCATCGGTTTTTAAAGAAAACACAACAGGAGAAAACAAAATAAAGAATAGCGTTTTTTTAATTATCTGGTGCATGGTTTTAATTTTAGCAAATGTAAATTATTGTTTTGTATTGAGAGTATGATATTTTTTTTCGCCCCTTTCGCCCTCGTGTGAAGCGTTGACTGTGTGACTGACACGAGGATGTTTTATCCCGGTAGTTTTATCCCCTCTCATTTTTAATGAATACTAAATTTCATTGAAAAATCTTTATGATGGATATTATAGATTACCTTTCAAAAATAATTTACAATTCAAAACTCCTCAAAAAATGTACAGAGACAATATGGAAGCAAGCTGGCCCGCTATCTGTGAGAAGCTTATTGCTAAATTTCCAAAACTTAAATTAACTGATTTGGTTTTTCGAAAAGGCGATGAAGAACAGGTGATACGTAAAATTCAATTGCGGCTTTATAAATCAAAAAAGGAAGTGGTGGAAATTCTTTCAGCTATGTAAGTTCCCCTCTTTCGTCCTCATGTGAAGCAGAAGCGAACGTGAAGAAAAAACCCGGTGGGCTTTTTTAGTGAGCTGTCGGTTTGCAGGGCTGCTTGTGAAGCCCTTGTAAGTGTGAAAAAATCGAAGAGAAAATAAAGCCATTAAATCACACTGACCGGAACTTTGCTCAAGCCTGCCTGAACCTGTCAGGTGACAAATTACCCAATTACCCAAATTACCGAAACCTATCTTGCCCAATAATGTCCGAATACAATGTAGTACGCAAACTGGTTAGGACCTGCGGCAATGTCAATGCCTGTTCGCAGTTTGAAAACGCGTGCAATCAGGTAGCGAAATCCTGCTCCTCCGCACCAATGCCATTTGTCATTTTTTAAATACCGTGAGTCGCTGAATGTTCTCCCTGTACCCGCAAAGCCTACCACACTCCAACGATTGGTGAAATCCACACGATGTTCGGTTTCAAACAGCAGCGTGGTGTTACCCTGGTAACGCATCACAGGGATACCACGCATTTGCAGGTAGGGGTAATAGTAAAAAGGCGCACCCTCATTCATCATCTGCGTTTCTGCACGCAGCCCGATGATCCATTGTTTCACAGGCTGAAAAAAAGCATGTGCAAAAAGTTCAAATTTCTCAAAATCAAAATCGCTGCCTGTCCATGAGCGGCTCACACTTCCGATGGCTTTCACACGGAATCCGTGGTCGGGTGTAAAAATAGAATTGCGGTTGTCAAATTCTGTATAAAGCCCCCATGTGCCGACATCCTGCTTATAGTCCCCCACATTGAAAACAGAGTCGTTAATATGCGTCAGGTCATAAGCAAGCTTCATATTCGAAAAGAGGTAACGCGTTCCCAGGAAAAATTTGTTTTTCAGGATGTTCTTGCTCACATCTGTAAGAACGAAGATGGGTTTAAGATTAAATTCAAACTCCTGCTCATCATGTGAAATCGCATCACGGTAAAAGTTCAGGTTAATATCGGCATAGAAGAGAGCTGCTGTATAACGCATGCCTATAGACGAAAGTGAGCCCTGGCGCAATCCCCCGAAACCCCACGAGTTATTGAGGGTATAGAAACCTGCTATCCCGGTAATGTTGGGGAAATGAAACCGTGTGCTGTCCTTTATATTTTTGTCCGGACTGATAAACAAAAGTCCAAGTGCTCCTCCGAAATTGCCAAGAGCCGGCTCGCTGATTACCATTGGCACGGGTATAAAACCTTTTAAATGTACAAGGTAATCGCTGCAATCAAGTTTTTGATCAAGGGTATCTTTAAGGCTGAGTTTTTGTTTTTGTGCAAAAAGAGAATTGCTTATGACTAAAATGAAAACAAGGAATGAGAGAGGCAAAAGGACATTTTTACGGGGAGCTGAAAAATTAGTGCGCATGGGAGATGTATATCGTCCTGAAATAAACTACAATAATAATAATTTGGGTAGTTTCTGCGTCACCTGTTTCCGGCACTCGGAAAGTTCCCCTTTCGTCCTCCTATGAAATAAAGTAGCCCTTAGAAAAGAAGCAGAAATAATTAATAAATATTTCTTTTGAAAACAGGGCGGTGGTTAACCGCACCTGTCTTCGCCAGATTTTTTTCTCTTTTCAAATTTATAATAAAC
>JBIOHJ010000217.1:0-2422 GCA_044448905.1 Bacteroidia bacterium
GTCGGAAGAAGAGCGAATGAACCTTCAGTATATTTTCTATAATGCCAACAAAGAAAAAATAACCGGCAATATTGAAAAAGCCCAGGAGCTTTTTGCACAGTGCATCCGCATGGACGGAAGTAATGATGCTTCCATGTATGAACTTGCACAGATTTATGCCGGCAAAAAGAAATTTAATGACGCTTTATTTTTTATACGGAGCGCATCCGAAATTAAACCAAAGAACAGCTGGTATAAAATGCTACTTGCCGAAATTCTTCAGCAAACCGGCAGGTACAATGAGGCCGTTACGGTGTATGAAAATCTTGTAAAAGAAAATCCGCAGAAAATAGATTATTATTTTAACTGGGCAAATGCATTGCTGTTTGCAGGTAAAACCGAAGAAGCTATTAAAGTATTTGATAAAATTGAAGAACAGATTGGTGTGGAAAAAGAATTAATTGTTCAAAAGGAAAGGCTGTATCTCAAATTAGGGAAAACGGATAAAGCAGCGGCCGAAGTGGAAAAACTTATTACCCAAAATCCAAATGATCTTAATCCGTATTCGTTGCTTGTTGAGTTATACCAGGCAAACGGAATGAAAGAAAAAGCTCTGGAAACCATCAAACGCATGCAGGCAATTAAAGCCGATGATCCGCATGTGTTCCTTGCGTTAGCTGAATATTACCGGTCGAATAATGAAAAGGAAAAATCGTTTGAACAATTGAAACTGGCTTTTTCGAGCCCGCAGTTAGAATCGGAAGTAAAGTTCAGGATTCTCACCTCTTATCTTCCGCTTGCGCAGCAAGATACAGAAATGCTCGGTCAAAGTTTGATCTTGGGCAAACTGATGGCAGAAACGCATTCGCGTGAAGCGTTGGCTCATGCCCTTTATGGAGATTTTCTTTCTTTGGCTAAAAAGTCTGAAGAAGCACGTGATGAATACCACACCGCTATTTCTTTGGATAATAAAAACGAAATTGTGTGGATAAATCTTTTAATCGTGCTATCAGAACTGAATGACAGCGATGCCATGTTAAAAGAAAGTGAGGAAGCGCTGAGCTTGTTCCCTAACAATCCTGCTTTTTATTTGTTTAACGGAACAGCAAAATATTTAAAGAAAATATATGATGAAGCTGCAAAAACTTTTTTAACAGGTAGTAAATTGGTAGTAGATAACGATGCTCAGTTGTTTGAATTTTACTCCAGGATCGGAGATTGCTATCATGAACTTAAAAATCACAGTGAGTCTGATAAGTATTACGAAAAGGCAATTGCAATTAACCCTAAAAACGCATACACGTTGAATAATTACGCTTACTATTTATCGGAACGCGGTGAGCAACTGGAAAAAGCAGAAACCATGTCCAGGCTTTCAAACGAAATTATGCCCAACCAGGCTTCGTTCCAGGATACCTATGCATGGATTTTTTACAAGCTCGGAAAATTCAAAGACGCAAAAGAATGGCTGGAAAAAGCCATGAGCAATGGCGGAGATAAAAACGGAACCATCCTTGAGCATTACGGTGATGTACTTTTTAAGCTGGCCGACATCACCAAAGCAATTGAATATTGGAATAAAGCAAAGCTTGCCGGTGATACGTCTGATTTGCTCGATAGAAAAATTGCCGATAAAAAATTAATTGAATAAGATGTGTGAATTATTTGATGAAGCAATCGCTCACCTCCTTTATCTTCTCAATAATTTTTATTTCTTTTTTGGCAAGTTGTTATTCAGCGCGCAAAGCTGAAAAACCAATTGTAATTAAAGAAAACCGTAAGCTGAAAGAAATTACTGCCGACTCGCTGCTGATGTTTATTAACGACAGCGCGTTTCGTGCTGAAAGGATAAGCGGGAAAGCTGAAGTGGAAACCGACATTGAAGGAAAATCAAATTCGTTTGATATAAACATTCGTGCAAGAAAAGATAGTGCAATCTGGATTTCGATTTCACCGCTGCTTGGAATTGAAGTAATGCGCATACTCATTACACAGGATTCTATAAAATATTTAGATCGCATTCATAAAAAATACCAGGTAACGGATTATCATTTTCTGAATGATCTTTTGCGAATGAACCTTGATTACGAAATTATACAGGGCGTTTTAACCGGGAATCTTTTTTCATACAAGAAAAATAAATTTAATTCGGTTTACAATGATGAAGACAAATATTACATACTCAGCACCCTTGGTAAGCGCAAATTAAAAAGATCTCTTGAAGAAAAGGATCCCAATAAACCCATCATCCAGGATATGTGGGTGAGCGATTCAACATTCCGGATCACTAAACTTTCTATAGAGGATAATAAAATAGATAAAACACTGCTGACCGATTATGATGACTTTCGCCCTACTAATACCGGGTTGTTTCCTTTCAAATCAAAAACAAAAATCAAGGCTGAAAAAATTATTAATATCAGCATTGATTATTCCAAAATAA
>JBIOHJ010000218.1:0-2146 GCA_044448905.1 Bacteroidia bacterium
AAAAATTAAATTTCGCTTGCACTTGTCAAAACTTTTACAGTGGAGGCTTCCACGATACTTTTTTTTGTTTTCATTTCAAAAAAATAATCTATTTTGCCAAGCTTGATTCCTGCCCATCCTACCTGCGCAATCAGCACTTCTTTCCCGTCACGGTTATAATATTTGTAGGGGTCATCAATGAAAGTATGGGTGTGTCCCCCGAGTATTAAATCAATATTGAGCGATTCTTTTGCAAGCACCACATCCGATACTTTATCATCGGGATATTTAAAACCGAGGTGAGACAGACAAACTACAAGGTCACATTTTTTCTCTTTTTTCAGAGTGTGGGCCGTTGCAGCAGCTTTCTGAAGCGGGTCCTGGTAAACTGTTTTACCGTATAATTTACCATCCACCAGCCCCTTCAATTCTATTCCCAATCCAAATACGCCAACGGTGATTCCGCTTTTATTAAAAATTTTATAAGGAAGCGTTTTGTTTTGCATAGCGGTTTCTGTAAAATCATAATTGCAATTCAGCAGGGGAAAACTGGCATTCTTCAATTGTTTTGCCAGCTCTTCAATACCGTTGTCAAAATCATGATTGCCTACTGTGGAAGCATCATACTTCATCATGCTCATTAATTTCAGTTCAAGCTCACCGCCATAATAATTATAATAAGGTGTGCCCTGGAAAATATCACCGCTGTCAAACAGCAAAACATTTTTTTCTTCGCTCCTTATTTTATTGATGAGGGCAGCGCGCTGCGCAACTCCGCCCATGCCGGGATATTTCGGGTCATTATCAGGAAAAGGTTCAATACGGCTGTGCACGTCATTGGTGTGAAGAATGGTAAGCTTTACCATTTCCTTTTTCGCGAAAGCATCCAACGGGATTCCACTCAGTGTTGCAACAGCAGCACCGGCCGAAATATTTTTTATGAACTGCCGCCTGCTATTCATATTCAATACGGTTGTCTAATTTCGAATCGAGCAATTTTCCCTGCTTATTTTCTTTCATGCAATATTCAATAATGGCATCGCGTATTTTCAAACCAACATATTCTTTTTTTGCTTCGGCAAGAAAGAAAAGATTATCTCCGCCATTGGCAAGGTAGTCCGAAGTAACAGCTTTATAGATTTTAGTCGAGTCGAAAGGAATATTATTAATCATTACACCGGCAGCGGCTTTTTCTTTAATCTTCATTCGCAAATTTGAAACCGGTATTCCGCCTTTGCTTACAATAAACTTCAGCAGTTGTTTTATTTGCGTCCCGTTCATGCTCAGAACCACCAATTCATTTTCAAAAGGCATTACTTCAAAAATGTTTCTGCGGGTAATTTCTCCTTCGGGAATATTATTCCGTAACCCCCCATTGTTTAAAAAACAAAAATCAATTTTGCTGTTGCCTGGCGGGTAATAATATAAAGGAGAAATTTCCATCACAAGGTCGGTTACAAAATTGCCAAGCAGGCCCTCAGGCTGGTCTTTGGTTAAAGCCTTTGCGGTTTTTCCAATCACCACATCCACCTCTGCATCCAATTTCGATTTGTATGGAACTATTGTTTGCCACACTGTTGAATCAACCGAAGCGTATTCTTTTGAACCGATTGCGTACTGGTGCTTTTCTACCTGCGTGATATGCGCAGGCGCATGGCACGAAAGAAATAAAACAAAAAGAAAAAAAATATAATAATTTTTTCGATTCATACTCCGAATAAGGGGTTATTGAAAAGCCGTAAGCAAAAGAGTTGTACAATGATAATGAAATATCTTTCTACTTTTACCCGGAAAGAAAAAATATTTTTTTTTAAAATGTTCACCTCCGAAATTCAAACCCGCGTTCGCTATGCCGAAACCGACCGCATGGGATATGTTTACTACGGCAACTATGCCACCTACTTTGAAGTGGCGCGTGTGGAAGCGCTCCGCACAATGGGAATGACCTATAAAGAAATGGAGGACGAAGGAATTATTCTGCCTGTGCTTGAATATTCCATTAAATTTTTAAAGCCCGCTTTTTATGACGACCTGCTTACTATTAAAACTGTAATTAAAGAAATGCCCGCAGCGCGCATCCGTTTTGATTATGAAACTTACAACCAGGATGGAATATTGTTAAACATAGCTGAAACTACCCTGGTGTTTGTAGATGTAAAAATAACTA
>JBIOHJ010000219.1:0-2109 GCA_044448905.1 Bacteroidia bacterium
GCAATCGAATATAAAATAGTATTGCCGCGTATGCTGTTTTCAATTAAGATTCCCGCAATTTTTTTATTATTTACCAATATATCATTTGGCCATTTTATTTTTACATCAAGCCCTGTAATGTCTTCAATCACCTCGCGAACGGCAAGAGAAAAGCATTCATTTAATAAAAAGTAATCAGCAGTATCAATTTGCGGGTATAAAATAAAACTTACCAGTAAATTTTTTCCGTTCTCGCTTTCCCAAATAGTTTCGCGTTGCCCCCTTCCATAATCCTGGAAGTCGGCCATGATAGCTGTTCCTTCGGCCGGTTTGCTTTTAGAAATTAACGCAGCCGCATAATTGTTTGTGGAATCAACTGTTTCGAGCCTTATAATATATTTCCCTATTGTCGGCAAACTCATTATATGCAGTAATAATTATGAACCGGAAAATTAACTAATTTTGTACAAACTAAAGCACTTCGACAGGAATGGCAAAAACAAGCAAGCTTGTTTCCACAAAAAAGAAAAAGAAAAAAACCGACAATATCATTGAGCTTACAGATGCCGTAATTGAAGGCATCAGGGAAAAAAAAGGAAATGAAATTGTATTTATTGATTTACGGAAATTAGGTAGTGCGATTGCTGATTGTTTTATTGTTTGTCATGGCGAATCGCATACACATGTTGAAGCCATTACACAGTCGGTGGAAGAAATGGTTTATAAGCTGGTAAAGGAATTTCCACTGCATAAAGAAGGACTTGCCAATGCCGAATGGGTGCTGCTCGATTACTTCAGCGTAGTGGTTCATATTTTCCAAAAAGAACAAAGAGAATTTTACGGCATTGAGAAGCTGTGGGCTGATGCCCGGATAAAAAAAGTAGCGAATCATTAGCCAAGTACGAAACAGAAATACAATCATGGCAATTTGTCAATGGCACAGTAATTGAAAAAGCGTTGCAGAATAATTTAAACAGAATGGCTGAAAAAGAGAAGAAAAAGAAAGGCGAGGATAAAAAGGGAACCAAGAATCCATTAACCAAGCTCCCGAAATCCCAATCTCCAAAAAATTTTAATTTTTACTGGGTGTATGTCTTATTGATCGTGGTTATTTTGGGTATATGGCTAACCGGGTTCGACACGAATACTAAAGAAATTAACTGGCAGACTTTTGAAAGCACACTTCTCGCTTCAGGCGATATAGATCATGTTGAAGTTGTCAATAAAGAGAAAGTGTATGTGTATATTAAAAAAGACAGCCTCGATAACGATGATTATAAAGCAGTAAAATATAAATCGCTTGGAAACAGTGTTAATGACGGGCCGCATTTTTATTTTACAATTGGTGACGTGGGAAGCTTCGAAAAAAAGATGGAAGAAGCGCAAAAAAGTTTCACCGGTTCGAAACAGGTAAGTATTGTTTATAGTAACAACGATAAAAGCTACTGGGATATCATAATCAGCTGGATATTATTCCCGGTATTATTGATTGCCGTGTGGATATTTTTAATGAAGAGAGTAGGAGGAGGGGCAGGAGGCAGCCAGATATTTAATATCGGGAAATCGCGTGCGACATTGTTTGACAAAGACCTTCATGTAAAAGTTACTTTTAGCGATGTGGCAGGGCTTGAAGAAGCAAAAGTTGAGGTGATGGAAATTGTGGATTTTCTGAAAAACCCTAAGAAATACACGCAGCTTGGCGGAAAAATTCCCAGGGGCGCACTGTTAGTAGGCCCTCCCGGTACCGGCAAAACTCTTTTGGCAAAAGCAGTGGCGGGCGAAGCGCAGGTTCCGTTTTTCTCTCTTTCGGGCTCCGATTTTGTGGAGATGTTTGTTGGAGTAGGGGCATCGCGTGTTCGCGATTTATTCAGGCAGGCAAAAGAAAAAGCACCCGCAATAATTTTTATTGATGAAATAGATGCTATTGGTCGTGCGCGTGGAAAAGCACCTTCATTCAGCGCAAACGATGAACGCGAAAGCACTTTAAACCAGCTGCTCACCGAAATGGATGGCTTTGCCAGCAACAGCGGGGTGATTTTACTCGCAGCCACCAACCGTGCCGATGTACTCGACCGTGCCTTATTGCGCCCGGGCCGTTTCGACCGCCAGATTTATGTAGAGTTGCCCGAC
>JBIOHJ010000220.1:0-2088 GCA_044448905.1 Bacteroidia bacterium
CATTTTAAACCAATAAGTTTTTTTAAGAATATGCTTTTTGTTTTTAATATAGGTGTGATAGGTTGGCGGCAATTCAGAAATAATTTGAGCATTGCAAACCCCGGTTTCTTCGCATACTTCGCGCAGAGCGGCTTCCGGTGGAGCTTCATTCATTTCAATTTTGCCTTTGGGTAAATCCCATTTTTCATGCCTCCATATCATAAGCATTTCGTTTTTAGTATTAAAAACAGCACCGCCTGCCGCTTCGAGTAAAATAAAATTCATCGAAAATGTTTTCCATAATTTTTTTTCGTCATCAGCACATATTACAATTTTTTCAATTTTATTTGCCGAATACAAAATATCAATAGCATCGTCAATTTGTGAATGATTATTATATAAAATGAATTTATTTTTATCGCTGCCAGGAATTTTATCAGAAGCATCTGAAGTAAGGATAAGCAGCTTGTTATTTATGAAAACTCTGTACATTGTGCGCTGATGAGAGAAGATACCGCTTCAAAAATAGCCGAATTTCTTTTGCAAATAAAAGCCATTAAGCTGCAGCCCCACGAACCATTCACATGGGCAAGCGGATGGAAGTCGCCCATTTATTGCGACAACCGCATTTCGCTTTCGCATCCCCGCATACGCACTTATATAAGGCAGGAGCTGGTTAAAACAATCGAAGAAAAATTCGGCCGCCCTGATATTATAGCCGGGGTGGCAACAGCAGCAATTGCGCAGGGCGCTTTGGTAGCTGAAGCGATGGGGTTGCCTTTTGTTTATATCAGGTCGCAATCAAAAGAACATGGCATGAAAAACCTGATTGAAGGCGAGGTGAAACCAACGCAATCGTGCGTGGTAATTGAGGATTTAATTTCGACCGGCAAGAGCAGCCTGCTTGCAGTGGAAGCATTGAGGCAGGCCGGTGTAATTGTGAAAGGAATGATTTCGGTTTTTAATTACGGATTTCAGCTTGCAGCTGATAATTTCAGAAATGCCAGTTGCCCTGTATATTCACTAAGCAATTATGATGTATTGCTGAAAAGTGCGGTCGAATCAAAGTTTATTAAGGATTCTGATTTAGAAACCCTTCGGGCGTGGAGGATGAATCCGGAGAAATGGAATATTTGATGCAGAATGTTTGATGTACAAAGCACACTGACTAATTTCAACTAATATGACCCGAATAGAAAGCGACAAGACTCTTATCAGCAAATCGCAAAGCGAAGTTTTTTCATTCCTCAGCAATTTCCATAATTATAAACAGCTGATGCCCGAACAGGTAGTTGATTGGATTGCCACCGAAACCGAATGCAGCTTTACCATTAAAGGCATGGCAAGTCTTGGTATGAAAATAGCAGATAAAAAACCTGAGACAGAAATTAAAATTATAAAAAACGGCAAAGCGCCTTTTGATTTCGAATTATTCTGCATGATTGAACCGGCCGATAACAACCAATCAAATCTTCAATTATTTTTTGATGCTGATCTGAATCCCTTTTTAAAAATGATGGCTGAAAAACCTCTGAAGAATTTTTTAAATATCCTGGTGCATAATTTTAGTAAAAGCCAGGCATGAAAGAAATCCGCTATGGATTAATTAAAGGTAATTCGTCAAATAAATAGGTTACTTCTTTAAAGCTAAAATTTAAAAGTTCACCGTTTTCATTTTCAATTTGCAATTTACCATCTGAATTAACTCCGCGGATGGTTCCTTTAAATATTTCATTTTTTGATTTATACTTTGTTGATTTTCCGATTTGATAAATAGTTTTTAAATAAGAGTTTCTCATCAGCTTAAAATTTTCTTTATCCAGCTCAGCATACCATTTATTAAAGCTCAGGCAGAGTTTATTCAGCACTTCAGAAATTGAAAAATTCTTTTTCATTTCGTTTTTGAGTGAGGTAGCCTGAAGCGGAAAGTCAGAAAATACTTCCTGGTTTACATTAATTCCAATACCGGCAATCGAATATAAAATAGTATTGCCGCGTATGCTGTTTTCAATTAAGATTCCCGCAATTTTTTTATTATTTACCAATATATCATTTGGCCATTTTATTTTTACATCAAGCCCTGTAATGTCTTCAATCACCTCGCGAACG
>JBIOHJ010000221.1:0-2073 GCA_044448905.1 Bacteroidia bacterium
ACTATTGTTGAATCAGGTCTTGATATTTCAAATGCAAATACCATTCTCATCAACCAGTCACAGAATTTCGGACTGAGTGATTTACACCAGATGCGGGGCCGTGTGGGCCGTTCCAATAAAAAAGCATTTTGTTATTTACTCACTCCGCCTCTTACTGTGCTCACACCGGAAGCACGCCAGCGTTTAAAAGCGATTGAAGAATTTTCTGAATTAGGCAGCGGCTTCAATGTTGCCATGCGCGACCTTGATATACGCGGAGCCGGAAATTTATTGGGGGGTGAACAAAGCGGTTTTATTTCGGAAATCGGTTTTGAGATGTATCATAAAATTTTGGATGAAGCCATGCAGGAATTGAAAGAAACCGATTTCAAAGGCCTGTTTCCCACAGATGAAAATAACAAATTTGTAAAAGATTGCCAGGTCGATACCGACATGGAAATACTCATTCCTACAAATTACGTGGAGAATACTGCCGAACGGTTAAGCCTTTACAAAGACCTGGATGACATTGAAACGGAAGAAAAACTAATTGCCTTTGAAACAAATCTCCAAGACCGCTTTGGACCCGTTCCGCAGGAAGTGGTTGAGCTGATGAATACGCTGCGCCTGAGATGGAAAGCAAAAAAACTGGGCTTTGAAAAAATTGTTTTGAAAAACAATTCGATGAAAGGATATTTTGTAAGCAACTCCAACTCCGAATTTTTTAATTCCGAAATTTTCTCCAATATTATCCATCACGTTAAAACTTCTCATAACCGCTATTCGCTTCGTGAAACAAGCGGAAAACTTATGCTGACTTTTTCAAAAGTTAAATCAGTAGATGAAGCAAATAGTTTTTTGAATGAGTTTATAGCTGTAACTGAAAAAATACCCGAAGAAAAACCAAAATAATACCGATTATATTTATTTGGTTTCAAGTATTCGCTTGGTATAGAGTTGTGAATTTATTAAAAACCTCACCTCATAAATACCCGTTGCAAAACCTGAATTTGCTGCGCTGAATTGATATTGGTAGCTTCCTTCATGCTGGAGATCATCCACCAATGTTTTTATCCTCTGCCCCATTGAATTAATTATTTCGATTTTTACCTTTGCTGTTTCATTCAGGTTATAAATGATATTCGTTGTTCCTGAATAAGGATTCGGCATGATGTTGAAATCATTATCAGCGGATGCGATTTTACCGGCAACCATTTTTGAATATTCAATCTTACTATTGAAATCAATTTGCTTTAAGCGATAAAAATAATTCTTTCCTGCTTTCACATTCTTATCTTCAAAATCATAATAATTAATTGTTGAAGTTGAACCGTGACCCTCTATCCATCCGATTTTTTCAAAATTATCAGGCGGTGTAAGCGTCCTTTGGAGTTCAAATCCTTTATTATTTTTTTCAGAAGCTGTAGTCCATTTTAATAAAATATCAGATTTTCTGCTTTCCGATTCGAAGAACAATAAGTCCACCGGTAAGGGTGTTTGCGATTGTGCAGTACCAAACCAAACCGGGTTCGAAGTAAATAATGCAGCAACATTCAAATTATTTCTTTGAACAGTAGTAATTGGAGACGCAATGCAAGGCACTGCAGAAACCGGGTTTAGCAGCCAATCAGATGGAATGTTATTAGTTGTTTTATTATACATCACGGTCCAGCCTGAGCCTGTAGGATTGGAATAGCTTCTGTTATAATTTGTCACGTTCATGATCCCGTTTGCGAGTGATGCCGGTGAGGACTCCACATTCCAAAAACCATGATTTAAAGCAAGTAATCCGGCTGCGTGATAGTTGGAAGAACATTCAGCACCTAAAGATATATTGGTTGCCGGTGAGGTGTTGTCAAAATAAATATTCCAGTAATCTACCGAATTGGATAATGCTGCCGTAATATTAAAATTGATACGTTCATACCCTCTTAATGCTGTTCCGACAGGAAAATCATAAGAACCTGTTCCACCAGTATTGGGCATATATCTTCTCAATGCACCTTCTATGTAACTGTTAATATTACCCGGAGAAACAGAAGTTGCCGCACGGTTAAAAACATCTACCCTGTTATTGCCGGTTGTTGCCGCAAT
>JBIOHJ010000222.1:0-1859 GCA_044448905.1 Bacteroidia bacterium
AAAAAAAATTGCATGAAGTTTTATACGGACAATAATTTTGAACCAATCGGTGATACATTACCTCGACCTCTCGCTTGTATGCATTATCTTCCAAGTCCTTACAGACAGCTTCCAGATTACAAAAAATTGCTGATAAAACATGGTATAAATAATCGGACATATTGGACATATTTGATTGACACCACCATTTGCAGACTTTATTGTCATATTAGTTTTCCAGATTATAACGGACTTGCTAAATAATTTATGAGACACGCATTCTAATGGACAGTAGAGTATGCCGATAACACAAAGATTAAAAGAAATAAAAAAAAGAAGGGCTTTGAGAGGTAAACATCCGTCAGCTGACGGACTAATAAACAGTGCAGGTAAACGAACAGTTGTGCTTCTAATCCCTTCTTTTTTTACTTCTCTTTACACACGGGCCGGCTCATCAAGCCGCAGGCTTGCTGCCCTCCCTTCTTCGTTATCGGTCATGCTTGGGCAACATCGGAACTTCAAACCGACTTCAAGAAACGAGTAGAAAAAATATGACAACAAATTTTAAAATCAAATCATTAGAAGACAACGAATTTTCTCACCTTTTTGATTGGGGTAATTCTGAATTGGAAAAAATTGGAATGATGAGAATGATAGTTGACTCTCATCCGGGATATCCTTGTAGAGTAAGTTTGGAGGATGCTAAAATTGGAGAAGAAGTTATCTTATTGCCTTACCAGCACCATAAAACTAACTCACCCTATCAATCCAGTGGACCAATATTCGTCAGGAAAATTGCTAAAACAGCAAATTTGAATGCAAATGAAATTCCAAAAATGCTTAATCATCGCTTACTTTCTCTTCGTGGTTTTGACATTCGAGGAATAATGAAAGAATCAACTGTGATAGAAGGACAAAATTTGAGAGAGCAACTAAACAAGATTTTTGAAAACCAAGAAATTAGTTACATACATATTCACAATGCAAAACCAGGTTGTTACAATTGTTTGGTGGAAAGGGCACAGTAGCACGAACGCATAACATGCAGATTAAAAGAAAAAAAAAGGGGGCTCCCGATGAAAAATCTGGACAAGTTTTGAGAGGTAAACAATGTGAGTGCAAGTAATAATCCGTCAGCTGACGGAAGCGTAATTAAACATGAGAGCATTAAAACGACTGCAAGAAAGAAATATTAAAAAATAACAGGCAAATGAAAGAATATTACTTACGCAAGCCAATATATTCCCTTCTTTTAGCAGCTGTTTTTTTTACTTTCTGCAACGGACAAAACCAGACAGACTACGGATATATGTTTCATTCCGCGATACGGGATAAAGCCGGAAACCTTTGGTTCGCCACTACCGGTGCGGGCGTATATCGTTACGATGCTGCCACAGGCGTGCGTACTAATTTAACGGAGAGAGATGGTTTGTGCGCTAACAATGTTTCTTGTATTTTAGAAGATAAAGCAGGCAATCTTTGGTTCGGCACTGAGGTTGGTGTCTGTCGTTACGATCCCGCCTCAGGCGGGATTACCGATATTACAACGAAAGTAGGACTGTGCATCAAATATTATGTTAATTGTATTTCAGAAGACAGGAACGGAAATTTTTGGTTCGGCACGAATGGCTATGGAGTCTGTCGTTACAATCCTATCTCAGGTGCGGTTACCAAATTTACAAAAGAAGAAGGTTTGGGCAGTGATGCTGTACAATGTATTTTAGAAGATAAAGCAGGGAACCTTTGGTTCGGTGAAAGGGCTGGAGGCGTATGCCGTTACGATACCGCTTCGGGCAGGTTTACCAAAGTTAACGGAGATGGATGTTTCAGTAGTCAAATTATGAGTATCATAGAAGATAAAACGGGGAACATCTGGTTCG
>JBIOHJ010000223.1:0-1778 GCA_044448905.1 Bacteroidia bacterium
GATTAAAGATTGGCTCGCTGAAACGCCAGGAAGAAATTTTAATAACTCCGAACGTTACCGGAATTTCTTCTCTGAATCAAAGTGAAAATAATATTTTAATTTTTCCGAACCCCGCCAATAATATTTTAATTGTAAGGACAGAAACAGAAAATGCCACACAGCTTGAAGCAAAAATAATTGACGTTACGGGAAGAGAGCTGATTTCAATTGATGAACACCTGAATAAAAGAAACCCGCAAAAGGAAATTAATTTATCCGGCCTTGCCAAAGGAGTTTATTTGTTACGGATTGAAACGGGAAACGTGATGATAGAAACGAAAAGGTTTGTGAAAGAATAAAAACGGAAGTAAGCAAATTTCCAGTTAATTGAAAAAATTCTTTCTTCCAACAAAACCTCTTCTCATTTTCAGCTTCAATTTATTATTTCTTTCGGGAGGTGCTGTAAATATTTTTCATCAATAGCGGCACCCAAACCCGGTTTGTCAGGAACTGTTACAACACCTTTATTGCTGTAAGTGATTCCACCAATAACAGGGTCTTCAGTAAACATAAGCGGGGTATCGAAGTCGCAATGAATAATACTGTCGCTTGTAAGTGCGAGATGTGCGGATGCGGTAAAACCCAAACGTGATTCGAGAAAACCGCCAACCTGCATTTTTATTCCTGCTTTTTCCGCGAGGCTAATTATTTTCAGCGCTTTAAAAATACCTGATGATTTACCGAGCTTAACATTAAAGTAATCACAGGCTGCAATGTCAATGAGCCGCTTTGCATCGTGATGGTCGCAACAGGATTCGTCTGCCATAATGGGAATGAGGCTTCGTTTTCTTACTTCCGAAAGCTCCATAAAATTCCAGCGGGGAATGGGCTCCTCGCAAAACTGTATGTTATAAGAAATTAAAGCATTTAAGGTTTGAATGGCTATTTCGACAGTCCATCCCTGGTTCGCATCTATCCGTATGGGTAGTACTGTTCCGATGGCTTCTCTGATTAGCCTTATCCGTTCCACATCTTTTTCCTTTGATTCTCCAAGCTTCACTTTTATTACCTGGAAGCCATTGTCTTTTATTTTCCGTGCTTCCAACGCCATTTTTACCGGGTCATCAATGCTCACCGTGTAATCTGTAACAAGGGATTTTTTATTACTGCCCCCGAGAAAAGCATACAGCGGCATTCCCGCGTTTTGTGAAGCAATGTCATGCAAAGCAATGTCGAAAGCGCTTTTAATGCTGGAGTTGCCATAAATAACTGCGTCCATAGCCGAAGAACACTTTTCAATATCCAGCGGATTTTTTCCTTTCAGAACTTTCGCTAAATATCCGGCAACGACAAAACAGGTATCAATGCTTTCTCCGTTGATGGTCATAAAAGGGCTGCATTCGCCAAAACCTGTTATCCCGTTATTGGTTTTCAAAACCACAATTACATTTTCCGCATCGTTTATTAAGCCCAATGAAGTTACAAAAGGTTTTTTCAGCTTGACGCGTGACTGGTAAATTTCAATTTGCTTAATGCTGATTCCTGTCACTTAATTGCAGAATGAAAATTAATTATTTCTTAAGAAGTGGTTTCAATTTTTGCGTAGCTCATTTTGTTCAACCTGCATTTTTGTTTTTAATAATAATTGCAGATTGGGTTTTACGGTTTCCCATTCATCATCAATTATGCTGAAGTAGGCTGAGCTTCTGTAAGTGCCATCATCTTTAAACATGTGCTTTCGTATGATACCTTCATACACACCACCGATTTTTTCAATGGCTTTGCGTGAACGCAGGTTA
>JBIOHJ010000224.1:0-1763 GCA_044448905.1 Bacteroidia bacterium
GTATACATGAAACATCTGAAATTGAAAAAAGTTTTCTGCTTACTGCTTACTGCTTACTGCTTGCTTTTCTTTTCCGGCTGTTTTATTTTTAAAAAAAAGTGCGATTGCCCTAAGTATTCCAAAGCAAAAAACGAGCAATTAAAAGTTGCTTCGGCCCGCTAATCGGGCATAAATATCCGCCAAAAAAAACTTGGCTATTTTTGCAGCCCCCTTTACAAAATTTTAGTGCTTACGGATTCATTATTCGCTGATGAAATTATCACAAGTTAAAATCGGTCAAAGCTGTATTATTGAATCGTTTACCGATGAGTTTCTGAAATTAAAGCTCATGGAAATGGGATGTATTCCGGGCGAAATAGTGCATGTAGTACGGCTTGCCCCGATGGGCGACCCTATTGCCATCACTGTTTCAAATTATACATTGAGCATGCGAAAGGAAGAAGCCGATACGGTTATTGTAAAAATGTATGAGGTGGAAGACTAATGACCAAAGCAGGCTCTCAATTAAAAAATGGGTAAAAAAATAAAAGTTGCACTTGTTGGAAATCCCAACTGCGGAAAATCAACTTTGTTTAATGCCTTAACGGGATTGAACCAGAAGATTGCGAATTTTCCGGGAGTTACCGTAGAAAAGAAGACGGGAATATGCACAGCCGTCAGCGCTTCGGGCGAAGTAACAACTGCCGAGATTATTGATTTGCCCGGCACTTACAGCCTGTACCCGAAAACACCCGATGAACAGATACCTTTTAAAGTTTTATGCGATCCCAGCAATGAATCATACCCCGATATAACCATTGTAATTGCTGACGGAACAAACCTGAAACGCAGCCTGTTTCTTTTTTCACAGATTGTTGACCTGAAAGCGCCTGTAATACTTGCCATCAACATGATTGACATGATGAATTACAAAGGCATCAGAGTGGATTATGTGGAGCTTTCAAAAAAATTAGGCATCAGGATATTCCCGATTTCGGCACGTAAAAACATAGGGATTGAAGAGTTGAAAAACGCTTTAGCCGAACCGCTTTCCATACAGGAAACTGATTTTATTGATTCGCGAAAATTTGCTCCCGAAGTGGTGGACGGCATCAGGGAGGAAATTAATGTTAACAGCAATTACGGAGCGTTCCAGATTGCAAACAACCTCAGTTTGATTGACTGGTTTGAAAAAAACCGCGGAAAGAAAGAAAAAATAAAAACGCTGCTTGCTGTAAATTCTTTTGACAGCACACAACTGCAGGCAGGCGAAACGCTGGAGCGTTACAAGGTAATTACCGAAGTGATGGCAGGGTGCGTTAAAGTGGAAACAGTAAAAAAACGACCGCAATGGAGTAAAGGGTTAGACAATATTCTCACGCATCGTTTTTGGGGATATATTATTTTTCTTGCTGTATTGTTTTTGATTTTCCAGGCAATTTTTTCGTGGGCAAAATACCCGATGGATTTTATTGATATGATTTTTGCCGATCTCGGAAGCTTTGTTCACGACCATCTTCCGGAGGGACAAATAAATGATTTGCTTGTAAACGGCATTATAGCAGGATTAGCCGGCATCATCATTTTTGTTCCGCAGATTGCATTGCTGTTTGCATTTATTGCCATACTTGAAGATACAGGGTATATGGCCCGCGTTAGTTTTATTATGGACAGGACGATGCGGAGGTATGGGTTGAACGGACGCTCAGTAATCCCGCTGATCAGCGGTGTGGCGTGTGCAGTTCCGGCAATTCTTTCCACACGAACCATTCAAAGCTGGAAAC
>JBIOHJ010000225.1:0-1673 GCA_044448905.1 Bacteroidia bacterium
AATGTTGTTTATATCAATCAACCCGCTTACGGCAAGCCCGAATATCGGCTCGGTGCTGTCAATGCTGTGCCCACCTGCAAGAGGAATATCAGCCTGCCTGCAAATATTTCTGCCACCCGAAATAATTTGCTGCGCAATTTCAGCAGGCAGTTTCGAAACCGGCAACCCGAGAATTGCCAGTGCAAGCACCGGCTTGCCGCCCATTGCGTACACATCGCTTATCGCATTTGCGGCTGCGATCATCCCGAACTGAAACGGGTCATCCACAATAGGCATAAAAAAATCTGTTGTGCTGATAAGCGCAGTTCCGTTTCCAAGATCAATAACAGCGGCATCATCGCGGCTGTTATTGCCAACCAGCAGGTTTTTGAATTCGCCATTTGTTTTATTCTCGCTTAAAATAATTTCTAAAACTTCAGGCGAAATTTTACAACCACATCCCGCACTGTGACTGTATTGAGTAAGTTTTATTTTCAAGCTGTCAGTTGTCAATTAATAACTTCTTTTAAATTGTGCATTATAAATTGTGAATTGTGAATTACTTTTTCAATATGCTGTTTCATATCATCATTCTCCAAAAAAATTTGTTTCACTTTATTTTTTTCTCTGAACTGGTTGCTGTGTTCATACGTATCGTCATAATAGTTAAGCATTATATCGCACCAGTTCTCCATGTTTCCAATTTCTAAAAATGCTAAAGCCTCTTTTAACCGTAAACCGCCTAACCGCTTTTTTACTTTTGTGGTTTTTTCAGCAAGAATTTTTTTATCGAAATGCCCGTACTCATTTAAAATTCTTTTTTTTCGGATTTCGTAATCAAGCATTATTTCAATTACCGGTGCATTTCTTATCTGGTCAAAAACAGAATTGGGTATAGCACACGTTCCAATAAGGAGGCTCTCATTTTCGAGCCACAAAATTTTATTTTTATCGGCATTGAACCATTCCATCGCCAATAAATTTTCAAACTGTTCAGTTGACGGTTGCGGTGGCTGCCCGAGCGATCCGAATGACGAGCCTTTGTGATGAGCCAGCTTTTCCAGATCAATTACCTGTTCTCCCGCTTTTTTTATTTCAATAAGCAATTCAGTTTTTCCCGATCCTGTTTTCCCTCCTATTACAATAATATTTTTCTCAGTCTGCAGTTCAGCAAGCACCCACGATCGAAATGATTTATATCCACCTTTCAGCAATGTTACCTTAAAACCGGCTGTAGAAAGAACCCATGCCATAATGCTGCTTCGTAATCCACCGCGCCAGCAATACATCATCACTTCTTTGTTTGGCGATAATTCTTTTACTTTTTTTATAAAATCCCCGAAACGGTTTCCAGCCAGTTCAAAACCCTTTACTATGGCTGCTTCCCTGCCTTCCTTTTTAAAAGTAATTCCAACAGCAGCCCTCTCCTCATCATTCATTAAAGGAAGGCTTATAGCCCCGGGTAAATGCGCGTGGAGGTATTCTTTAGGGCTGCGCACATCAAGCAAAACGGTGTTCCCGGAATGCAATTCCGGAATAAACATTTCAATGGAAGTTGTGAGCGACAAGCGATAAAATTTTGCGTAACGCAAACCTACTTTAAAAACTGATTTAATTTTTCAGGTTATAAAAATTTAAATGAAACGGATTTGATATAGATATTATTGAAAATAAAAAAGGCTGCCGAAATTAAT